>JANXWM010000082.1 GCA_025351145.1 Chitinophagaceae bacterium | reverse complement strand
GCTTTTGTCATACCCGTAATTTTTGGTTCCTCTAAATTACGATTTTATCAACAGCGAAAATTTGGATTGCACCCGATTAGTGATTAGTTTTAAAATGTAATTTAAAAAAGTAATTTTGATTATTCATATTAATTTACCGTAATCAAATATTACTAAGCAAATGCATACCCTGTGTAAAATATTTATATTGATATTTTCCCCTTTAATTGTGTTTGCTCAACCTCCATGCAATAAATATCCTGCAAAACCATTAAATATAATAACAAACCCTTCCTTTGAAGCTACCGATCAGGAATTACGTTGTTTCTCAAACAATATCCTTCCTCCAGCACCGATTGTTCAAACATGGTATTCTCCAACTTATTTTACTTTTTTTTACCAGGATCCGGTAGCTTATCTCAACGCTTGCACCAATTTCATAATTGCAGATAGCCTTATTTATTTGCCGCTTCTAACTAATAGTTCACGTACAGATATTTTTTATCCTGTTGTGCCACAACCCATACCTGAGGGTAATGGCGTAATTGCTGTTAACGACTGGGCAAGATTTCTTATTGGCTCTGGATTTAAATCCTATGCTGCCACGTGTTTAAATACTACACTACAAAAGGATTCTCTTTACCGGCTTGATTTTTACGCAGGCTTTGGGAAAAACAGCAGAAGGCATATAACCTACGTATACACTGATACGGCTACAGGCGGTATTTATAATACTAGTATTGTAAATGCATGGTCACCCTCTCCTGAAAAATTTACATTATTTGGATTAAAAGATTGCCCCGATTTCGCAAAACCCTTAAATATACATGGATGCCCTGCTGAAGCAGGCTGGTCAGTATTAGGAAGTGTAATTGTTAGCGGCGATTCGGGTATCTGGGTAAAAGCAAGTATCCCTTTTCGCGCTGCTGCAGATTTCAAAGCAATTGCTATTGGCCCCACCTGCGATACTTTAAATTTACGTAAAGGTGATACAGGAATAACAGGGTATTATGCCTATTTTTTAGATAATCTGCAGCTCTATCAATCCATGGTATCATTGCCATTTGTAAACATTAGTTCCGGCTCTGTTTGCAGTAAGTCTGTTACGCTGCAAGTCGGCCCTTTAACTAATTATATAAACTCAGCAAAGCAATGGTTTAGAAATGGCGCATCACTTTCTGACGAAACACAAAATACTTTAAACATCAATGAACTTACTTATGGCGAAGGCTATTACCAGTGCCGCGTAGAAAACGACAGCGTGTGTTTAATTTCAGATTCATTTGCGGTTCAATGGCAGGTAACGCCATCAGCATCTGTTTTTAATAATAGCGATACAACATTGTGTACAGGCGATACACTTGTTTTAAATGCTTATACGGACCCTTCTTCCGTTTACAACTGGCAAGACGGTTCAGTGCTTCCGGTGTTTACAGTAAAACAGCCAGGCGCATACACAGTTAATATTTCCAATGCATGCGGCAGTGTATCTGCATCTAAAAAAGTTGACTATAAGTTATGCAACGATTCAATATTTGTCCCTACCGCATTTACGCCAAATGGCGACGGGCGCAATGATATTTTTCGTGCTAAATATTTTTATCCACCTCAGCAGTTCAGCATGAATATTTATAACCGTTATGGAGAAAATATTTTTGCAAGCAAAAATATCGGCGAAGGATGGGATGGTACTTATAAAGGCAAACCGCAGCCGGTTGGTTCTTTTATATGGATAGTGAAATATAAAACTACAACCGGAAAAACAATTTCGCTAAAGGGAACAGTGACATTGATAAAATAATAATTTTTGACCCCCGCTTTTAAAGGCTGCTCCTATTTTTTTAGTCCGAGTTATAAAGCAGCTTTCAACAGGCATAAACCGCAGAGTCCGAAGCATCAGATGGAGAGGCACAGTAAGATGTTCTCTGCGGTTTTGCACCTCTGCGGTTTGTATTTGTTCAATCATGTTCCGAACGTACAAGAGTGCGACGCAACCAAAGCTTCATTAATGATCACCTGCCCGGCAACAAATATTTTATCATTATTCTTTTGCACTCTGTACAACCCAAGCAATTTACTTTGCTCACATTATTCAGAAGCCGGAAATAATATATCAGGCAAAGTAATTTAAATTTAATTGTAACATTCACAGTTATTCGGCCTTTCTGGTTATTTTTCCAACATAAAATCTTTTTGAAAATTTATAAAAGAGATAAATCAAAATTTGCTGTATGAAATTATACCGCTGCTTATTCCTTTACCTGCTTACTTTTTTATGTTTTAATACACTGCATATTTACGCACAAAGCGGCGTTCTTACACAGCACAACAACATAAGCAGAACAGGCTGGTACAGCCAGGAAAAAATACTCAATACCAAAAATGTAAAGGCAGGCTTTTTCGGTAAAATATTTACCCGTACCGTTGATGACCAAATCTATGCGCAGCCATTGGTTATGCTGAATGTAAACATACCCGGTGCAGGTATCAAGAATATTGTTTTTGTTGCAACGGTAAACAATACAATTTATGCCTTTGATGCAGACTCGGCAAATGTTACTGCCCCTTACTGGCAGGTAAACTTATCACCTGCTGGTACAAGGCCACCAAAAAACACTGATATGACCGGTGCATGTGGTGGAGGTTACAGGGATTTTAGCGGCAATATGGGTATAGTAGGTACGCCTGTAATTGATTCTGTTACCAACACACTCTATGTTGTGGCAAGATCGGTAAACACGGGCAATGCTTACCAGCAATACCTGCATGCACTTGATATTACAACCGGCGCTGAAAAAGCAAACAGCCCGAAATTAATTGCTGCGCAGGTGCCTGGCAATGGCGATGGGAATATTGGAGGCATTGTTTATTTTAATCCGCAAAAACAAAACCAGCGCAGCGGTCTTTTGCTGCTCAACGGAAATGTTTATATCACTTATGCTTCGCATTGCGACTGGGGGCCATATCATGGATGGATACTGGGTTACGACAAAACAAGCCTTCTGCAGACAAGGGTTTATAACACTACACCCAACGGATATTTTGGCGGCATATGGATGAGCGGTGAAGCACCTTCGGCAGATGAGCTGGGCAATATTTATGCTTCTGTGGGTAACGGTTCTGTGGGATATAACGGTGACTTCAACAGCCTGATCAACCGGTCTGAAAGTGCATTAAAACTTACACCCAACGGAACTGAATTTACCATCAACAGTTTTTTCTCGCCCATGAATGTTGCTGAGCTTGAAGCAGCCGATCTTGATTTTGGCGTAACACAAATGTTGCTTATACCGGGCACCAACAGGGTAATGACTTCCTGTAAAGACGGCCATATTTATGTAATGAACCGCGATAATATGGGCGGCTACAATACCAATACAAACAATGTAGTTCAAACCATCGACCTGGGAGTGAATGCACACCTCCGTTCAGCGTTCTCGTACTATAAAGGCACACAAAAGGAATTTGTTTATTCGTGGAGCGAGAATGCTTTGCTTAAAGCATTTCCATATAACAGGGTAAGCAACCAGTTCGATCTTGGCGGTACCATCAGCAGCGGTGTTCAGGGGCCGGTAGGTAATAACGGTGCACTGCTTTCTGTGTCATCAAATGGTTCAGTTGATTCAACTGCGGTATTATGGGCAAGTTATGCAGCCAACGGCGATGCAAACCAGTCAGTACGCCCCGGCATACTCCGTGCTTTCGATGCCAATGATGTAACAAAAGAATTATGGAACTCATCTCAATACCAAACTGATAACCCCGGCAACTATGCAAAATTTAATTGTCCTACGGTTGTTAACGGAAAAGTATATCTCGCCACATTTTCTAATAAGCTGGTGGTATATGGTTTAACCATGGGCAATGCAGGCGATACCTGCAACACGCCCAATATTGCGCTCAATAAAATAGCGGTTGCCAGTTCAATCGAAGGCGTTCAATTCCCTGCCAGTGCAGCATTTGATGGCAATGGCACCACACGCTGGAGCAGCCAGTACAGCGACCCGCAATCTATTTATGTGGATCTTGGCAAACGCTACGATCTATGCAAAGTGGTATTAAGATGGGAAGCCGCTTTAGGCAAAGATTTTAAAATACAATTATCAGATGATGCCATCAACTGGAGTACTTATATTACTATTACCAGCAACACTGATTTTGAAAATTATTTGCCCATAAAAGGCAGCGCAAGATATGTGCGCATGTATGGCACTGCAAGAGGAACTGTTTATGGTTATTCATTGTACGAGTTTGAAGTGTATGGTAAAGAGAGCACATCCGGTTGTGCGGAACCTTCTAATTTAACTGTTACAAATATTTATGAAAATGCTGCCACATTGAACTGGAATGCCAATGGCGCCGACAGTTTTAATGTGCAGTATAAAACAGTAACAGCAGGTAACTGGACAACCATTTCTGCAACCACAAACAGCTTAACATTGAGCGGTCTTGCCTGCGCCACAGATTATCTTTTCCAGGTACAGGGAAAATGTGCAGGTAACAGTACCAGCAATTATTCAGCTTCAGCTTCTTTCTCTACCTTATCATGCAATGCCAATTGCGGGCCATTGCCTACCAGGTGGACATCACAGGATATTGGTGATGTGGGTATTGCAGGCTCAGCTTGTTACAGCAACAGTGTATTTACCTTAAATGGTTCCGGCGATGATATTTGGAATACAGCAGATGCCTTCCGTTTTGCATATACCACCAATGTGGGGAACCTGGAAATAAAAGCAAGGGTAGCAACCATGGATAACAGCAATGAATGGAACAAATGCGGCATCATGATACGCGAAAGTTTAACGCCGGGTTCAAGGCATGCGTTTATTGCAATATCCAGTGGTAACGGGGCTGCTTTTCAAAACCGTATTGTAACGGACGGCGAAAGCAACAACACAAATACCGGCCCCGGAATAAAAGCCCCATACTGGATTAAGCTGGTAAAAAATGGTTCTGTATATACAGCTTACAGCTCAGTTGATAATATAACATGGGTGCAAACCGGAGACCCTGTAAATGCAGGCTTTGGCGGCGACAGTGTGCCGGTATATGCGGGCCTCGCTTTAACAAGTCATGATAACAATACTCTTTCCACAGCAACAGTTGATAATTACCTGCTCACCAGTGGCACATTACCGCTTCAACTGCTCAGTTTTACAGCGAGCCTTTCGCTAAGGCAAACCGTAAACCTGCAGTGGGTTACCGCTTCAGAAAAAGGAGTAAAGAATTTTGTAATAGAAAAAAGCAGCGACAATATCCAGTATAAAGACCTTGCAACGGTGGCAGCCGAAAACAGCGGCGAGTATGCGGTTACATATAATTACGAAGATAAATTTCCTGTGCAGGGCATCAACTATTACCGCCTGCGCATTACGGGGCTTGATGGTTCGGTAACTTATTCAGCCGTGGCTTTTGCAAAACTAACCGGCACAAAAGCGCCGTTGCTCTTACCTAATCCAGCTTCAAATATGCTGTACATTACACAGGGCTCCGAAACCATTAAGTTTATCAATATGTACGATATCAGTGGCCGTCTTGTAAACCGCATCAGCAATACCGGCGCAGCAAATGTGATCAGCGTTCCCGTAAATAATTTAGCCAACTCAACTTACATTGTAGAAATGCGTACGGCTACTACTGTGTATAGAGAAAAACTGGTGGTATATAATTAAAATTCAAACATAAAACACAAAGCCGCAATAGTATATGTTGCGGCTTTGTGTTTTCAATTATTTTGTACCGGGCTGAAAAACTTTTATGAAGCTTTCGTTGCGTCGCACTCTTGTACGCTTGGATTATAAATAAGCTTTTACCGAAGCGAAGATTGACGCAAATACTGTTATTCAGGCGACCAGGAGTGGCAAGGGTTTTCTGTATTTACCCGTTCCATCTGTGTCATCCGTATGCTGTCATCTACGCTTCGATAAAGCTCCATAGAATTAATAGTGTACAAGAGTGCGACGCAACGAAAGCTTCATTAGTAACATAAAGCTGGGTACATATTTCTTCTTTTTATTTTTAACTTAACCAGCTCCTTAACTTGTTTTAGTGATTGTATGTGCAGGCAGCTTTACTGCTCCATCGCTTCCAGTGCTTTTATCATTATTTCAAGATCGTAAATTCCACGGATACCGCTGAAGCCTGCAGATAGTTTTGTGCCATCTTTTAAAGTTAATGGCTGGCCACCTTCCCAACCAATAAGATCAGGCACTTCAATGCCGCATTCAGCAATTTCGTTGTTAAAAAATTTCTTTTCGTATTCACCTGTCTTTAAGCCTGTAATCCAAACCTGGCTTGCCTTTGTCCATGCAATGCGAAAGGTTTCCCGCGACCTTATTTTATCTGTTCCATAAAGCCTGCCATACACCATGCCCTGGTCGTCAATAATACAGGCGGCACAGTTACCATGGGCAATGCGTTCATCTTCTTTATTTTGCAGGTACACCGGCAGCAGCGTTTCTATTTTAAGAAACATTGCATGGATAAAATCAGTTAATTGTTGAGGTTGCATATCTCCTATTTTGTATAAGCATCGATGGTTTCAATACTGCCATCGGGCCGGTACTTTAGTTCTGTTACTTTTATATTTCTAAGATGGGTTTTACCCGAGAGTTGTATGTCGTGATAAAACAAATACCACTTGTTATTGAATTCGAGAATTGACTGATGGTTCGTCCAGCCCTGTACGGGATTTAATACAACGCCCTGGTAAGTGAACGGTCCATACGGACTGTTGCCTGTAGCATAACAGATAAAATGCGTATCGCCGGTTGAGTAGGTAAAATAATATTTGCCATTGTACTTATACACCCACGAAGCTTCAAAAAATCTTTTGTCGTGATCCTTTGCCGGTAAGGGTTTACCGTCTTTGCCCAGTATAACTACATCTTTTACTTTCTCATCAAAATGCAGCATGTCTTTGTTTAAGCGAACCACTTTTGCAGTTAATGCCGGTGCATCGCCGGCGGGTTCATCCTTCGCAGTTGAATCGTATTTGCCTGTTTGCCATCTCTGCAGTTGCCCGCCCCAGATACCTCCGAAATACATATAAAAACTGCCATCATCATCTTTAAAAACTGCCGGGTCAATGCTGTAACTTCCTTCAATTGGTTTGGGCTCGGCTTTAAACGGACCGGCAGGATTTGTACTCGTGGCGACACCTATCCTGAAAATATCCGTTTTATCTTTTACAGGGAAGTATAAATAATATTTGCCGTTATTAAATGCTGCATCCGGTGCCCATAATTGCCGCCCTGCCCATGGAATATCTTTTATATCCAATGCCACACCATGGTCGGTTATTTTGCCATTGATGCTGTCTAAAGAAAGTATATGATAATCCCTCATGGCAAAATGATCGCCCTTGTCATTCTCTGGAATACCTGCATCTATATCATGCGAAGGATAGATGTAAATTTTGCCGTCAAACACATGCGCAGATGGATCAGCAGTATAAATAGTGCTGATCAAAGGTTGTGATATCGGTTTAAGTTTTTCTGTTGCTGTGTCTTTGCTTACAGACGTGGAATCTTTTGTTTCTTTAGTTGAGTTATTGCCGCTGTTGCAGGCGTTTAATGCAGCAGAAAATGCCAGTAGCAATAACGGATATTTTAAATACATGCTGTGACTTTTTTGTTTATTGCAATTGAAATATTTATTTACCCGGCTAAGAATATGAATGAAGCTTTTGTTGCGTCGCACTCTTGTACAGTATTAATTCTATTGAGCTTTTATCGAAGCGTATCTCCATGTATTGGCTGTTTAAAGCTCATTATATAATCCAATCGTACAAGTGTGCGACGCAACGAAAGTTAAATAGCATTACTTCAGCCCGGCTAACAATAAATTAATTATTTCCATAAGCTTTATCAAGAAATAAGTAACGTGCATCGTCTTTTGCTTTTACCGCTTTTGAGTCAACATCAATCACCATTACATCGGGGTCGGTTGCATCTTTAAGCGCTGCAGGCCAGTTGGGTAAATCTTTGCCGTTGGGGTTACCTGTTTTAATAAAGTTGGCAAAATAATTTTCCATGGTTGCGGATACTTTGTAATCATCCTCCGTCCATGCATAATCTTTAACAAGGTATAAGTTGCCCATGCAATATTCAATTTCTGAAGCATGCGATGCGCCAACAGGTGCGGGCATTTTAGGTGCGTTGGCATCTTTTTTTACGGTGCCGCCGGCTAAGCCATTCGTAAGTGAATTATCTGCCAGTGGCGGCCTTATCCGTGAAAACATATACCTGTAAACAGGCTGGTTGCTGTTCTTCCTGTGCAGGTCGAACCATTTCCAGGTGCTGTAGGCGATGAACCTGTCGGCAGACAATGCTGTAGCCGAAAGTTCGATTTCTTTATCAGAACCATGCGGGTATAATTTTAATACTTCTTCAAAGTCATTTGGATAAGTTTCTTTTACTCTTTTTACATAGTTCTCATCTGTATACGGCTGCCCCTGCATAAAAGCCTGGCCGGGGATTTCAGCGGAGTTCCAGCCGAGCAGCAAGGGCACCATCGACTGTTCATGTGCATTAAAAGTTTGAGGAACTGTTTTGGTGTAAAAGTATCCGTCAATTACAGTTGGAAAGCCGAATCTTTTTGAGTCGTTATAAAGTTCATAGATCTGCTGTGTACTCATGGCCCTGAGCTGCGCCAGCGTTGGTGCATTGATGCTTTTTGCAAAATCGAGCCCGGTTTTTTCTGCTTCTTTTAATGGCACCGGCGATAAGGTTGGATTAATCGAGGCACCGCTTTCACCAATTGCACCTGCAAACAAACCTTTTGATAATGGTGAGGCCATTTGTGCGGTAACAGAAATTGAACCCGCAGATTCGCCTGCTATGGTAACTTTTGAAGGGTCGCCGCCAAATGCTGCAATATTTTTCTTTACCCATTTTAATGCTGCATTCTGATCGAGCAGGCCATAATTACCACAGCCTTTATAAGATGCTTCTGCGCTTAATTCAGGATGTGCAAAGAAGCCAAAAATATTTAAGCGGTAGTTCACCGTTACAGCAACAATACCTTTCTTAGCCATGCTTGCACCATCGTATCTTGGTTCAGATGCATCGCCTGCCACAAAGCCGCCGCCATAAAAATATACCAGCACCGGAAGCCCTTTGGTATCGTGCTTTGCGGGTGTCCACACATTCAGGTAAAGGCAGTCTTCGCTTAAGCCTGCAGAGCGTGAATTCATATCGCCAAACACAATGGCCTGCACCGGTCTCGGGCCAAATTTTTTCGTTGGCAAAACACCTTTCCAGTTGTCTAATGGCTGCGGTGCTTTCCACCTTAAATTACCTACGGGTGGTTTGGCGAAAGGAACACCAAAGTATTCCTGTAGCCCTTCTTTGGTATCATAGTTTCCTTCTATGGTACCATTTTCAATTTTTGCCTGAACGGGAAAACTGTAATTCATTTGTGCAGTTGAAGAAATATACAAACATGATGCAGCGAAAAGCAATTTAATTTTTTTCATATATGCAAGTGTTGAGTTTATTGTGGCTTTATCCGGAGACAATATAAACAGTTTTTTATTTACAGAGCCAAGTGCAGGCAAATGATTCAAAAAAATATTCAGCCAAACGAATAAGGAGGAAAACTAAAAGACGATTTATGGGCCGGGCAGAAGTAATTCTAATGATCGTTCCTTGCGTCGCACACTTGTACTGAGGAATGAGGGAGCAGCTTTCAACAGCCCGTTATCGGTTATAATTTTTTACTCATTGATAAAGCGTTGGTCAGGCGGCAAATGGCGACAGAGACCGTTTTTTATTTGTACGGGCCAAAGAATTTATCACCATTTAAATGGATAACATGGTCAGGGTTATCGGCAGTCCAGATTTCTGATTCCCAGGCAATATCGAGGATCCATTTTTTACATTCTGTTTTTGAAATAAAGGTTGTTATAAAGATTAAAAACGCCGTACAATCTTTCAGCATTTTCTTTAGCTCTAAAACGCGTATTTCAGTCATCGGCCCGGAGCTGTTCACTGCTTCAATAAGATAAAGCCAGTTCTTGCTTTTATTGTAAGCGATAATATCCGGCAGCTCGTCGTTTGAGAGTTTAAAAAACTTTAAATCATTTAGTTTTTCTTTTTCGATATGAAGTATCTTTTTCGAAGTGTCTCCTATATATAAAACTTCGCAGCCCTTTGCAAACCGTGGAAGAAATTCTTCAATAATTTCTCTTTGCAACTGATTATGTTCTCCTTTAGAAAGTTCTATTATTTTATTCCCTGGAAGTTTAACTGGGATTTTTTCAATGTTTCTTTTTCGTTCAAGTATTTCAGCGAGAGGTGTTTTGTTTTTTACAAACAATTTCAGTTTAATCTCCCAGTCTTTTGTATTATAAAATTTAATAAAACTTTTAAATTCCGTGTCTAAAGAATAACCTCGTGTGGGATCATTCGTTGCAGCGTTTGGATTTTTTCCACTGTTAATTATTAGATCGCCGAGAACCAATAGCTTCAGGTGTTTTCTTCTTATATCATCATACGAACCTGAAGAGATTTTTTCTTCATAATTTTCATTGATAAACTTAATTATTTCTCTTGTTGTTAAGTGCCGGTTTTCTTTCAGGCTTTTTGCCTGTTTCCATGATTTTGTTATTCCCGCTACTGCCATAAAACACATCGCCATACTCTGTAAAGCTTTCTCGGTCTTATCTTCAAACGGAATGCCTACGCTTTCTAAAATATCCAAAGCTTCATTTATTAGTTTTTGTAAGCCGTCAGATTTAGTGCTTTTTAAAATATAGGTTTTCATAAATTAAAATAGGGTGAGTTCTTTATTTACAAAGCGTAGTTTTTCTTTTAATTCTTGTGGTGTGTAGAATTCTTCATTATTATAACACGTCTTCAAACTTTCTGCTAATTGATATGCAAGCAAAGGGGGCACAGCATTTCCAATTTGATAATACTGGCTAGTTTCATTTCCTGAAAATTGAAACCAGTCGGGAAAGGTTTGTAAACGTGCAGCTTCTCTTACTGTTAACCTTCTTCTCCTCCCATCTTTTAATTTTACACGGTGCATGTCGCCTGTTGCGGCAGCAAGGTTTCTACAGGTTAAAGTTCTTGCGGGCCTGTCGGCATAAAGGTCTCTTGGGTTTATACAAAAAGAAGCTTTCTCATACTTGGCGATATAAGTGTCCTGTGCGGTTGTAAGAAATTTACTATTCTCGGGAATAGTGTACATCATATCACCAATTGCATCGGCTACCGCTATTTTCTTTATATGTTTTTTGGGGAAATTAAATTCAGAACGGTGACCAAAAACAAATAATCTTTCACGGTTTTGAGGTACACCATAATCAACAGCATTGAGCAGTTTAAAATCAAGCAAGTATCCCAAAGAATATAATTCATCAAGTATCAATTCGAAATACCATTTGTTTGAGTAAAGCAACCCACGTACATTTTCAAACATGAAGACCTTTGGGTTAAGTTTCTTTACGGCATCAATAAAAACAGGGAAACCATCCCTTGCGTCCTTTATCCCATGCTGGTTTCCGCCAACACTAAATGGCTGGCAAGGCGGACCGCCAATTACAATATCTGCGTTTGGATATATGAAATCGGTATCAAGTTTTAGATTAAAACAATTGCCAACAAGGTTTTGGTTGTATGTTTCAGATGCAGCAGCTATCATTTCAAATCCAATGGTTTCAAATCCAGCAGCTTCAAATCCTAATGATAAACCTCCACAGCCTGCAAACAAGTCGAGCACAACTGCATCTTCGGTTATGAGGGGTTTTAATGTAGTATTTATAAAATCAACATAATTCATTGACTGCAAATTAATGAATAAAGCTACCAAAGCTGCCGGCAGTATTTTAATATTATTCACATTATCATCAACATTGTAAAAGTAGCGTTGCTTAATGATGCTGGTTATTGACCACAGGTGTTCGGAAGATGTTCCAGCGGAACATTTTGTGGGTAGAGAAAGTATAATAGGCAATATGGTTAGCGTTCCATAGGAACGCATTATGCTCAATTAGTACAAAACGTTCCTACGGAACGTATATTAACTCATTCAACCGCTACTGCTACCCATAAATTGTTCCTCTGGAACAAGTTCATAATCTTCCGAATAGTTATGGTTCTTGACCAACACTATCCTACTTCGTTCTACGCTTAGATAAAAGCTCATTATTTAATCCAGCCGTACAAGAGTGCGTCCCGATGAAACATACGGGATTAAGAACGCAAGTAACGATCACCAAAGAACCAAATGCCGGGCTAAAAGAATTGTATTTACTACCAAACAAAAGTTGCGGTGGATCCGCCTGCAAGTGTTGATGTTACCCATTTTCCGTTAAAACGGATATTGAAATTTTCGGTGCCGTTACCATCGTTTTCAACGATCAAAACTTTTTTGCCTGCGGGTGTAAGAAAGGCTGCATTTTGCAGGTTGCCGCTGATATTGCTTTGAATGCGCACCGAACCTGCGGGTACAAATTTTGAAGCATGGGCTATAATGTAGTAAGCAACATTGCGGGAAACAGTTGTACCGATGGTTAATGCGCCTTTGCAGGTAGTGCAACCGCCGGGCGTGTGCGGACCATAAGCAGCATCGTTGGCCAAATTCCATTCCAATGCAACGCGGCTCCAGTTGCGCATGGAACCAATAACTACATTTTTTACATGCCATTTAAGGTCGCCGGCAAAGTCGCCGGAAGAGGCTGTGTACTGCTCGGTGAAATAAAGATTTTTAGTTGGGTAACTGTTGTGCACCTGGGTTAATGCACTGATGTCGCCTGCATATAAATGAAATGCACTGCCATCGGTGAAAGCATTGGCTGCTGCATCGTTTAACACGGTGAGCGGGTAAGCAGCTACATCGCAATTGTGATCATAGGCAACGATTTTTGTACTGATCGATGCCGCTTGAAAAGCTGGGCCAAGATTGGTTTTAATAAACTCAGCCTGTTGTAAAGCCGTCATGTATAAGCTTGGATTATTGTCAGGATTCAATGGTTCGTTTTGCGGCGTTATGGCCGTGACGGTTATGCCTTCAGCCTTCATGGCCTGAATATATTTTACAAAATAATTTGCGTAAGCCTGGTAATATTCAGGCTTTAAACTGCCGCCTTTTGAAATGCCATTGTCTTTCATCCATACAGGTGAAGACCATGGCGCTGCTATAATTTTTATTGCAGGGTTAATGGCAATTATTTCTTTAAGCAAAGGAATAAGATCTGTTTTATCGTTATCTAAACTGAAGTGCGCAAGTGTTTCATCTGTTTGTCCGGCGGGCATGTCATCGTAAGAAAAAACAGTTGCATTTAAATCTGATGCACCAATGGAAATGCGCAAATAACTAATGCCGATGGAAGATGCGTTGTTGGTTGAAAATAATTCCTGCAGCAGTGCTGCTTTATCAGTTGCGTTCATTTGATTAATAACTGATGCGCTTCCGCCTGTAAGCGTAAACCCAAAGCCATCAATGGTTTGAAAGGTTTGTGTTGAATCAACATCAATGAAAGCATAACTGTTTGCAGTTGTGGCAAAATTAATATCGGTATGTTTTTGCAGTAGCTCACTTTGATTTGCAGCAGTGATCCAGAAACTTACAGGCAACCCTTTTTTGGTGGTATCGGTACCGCCGGTATTACCTCCGTTGTTCCCGTTGTTAACAGTGCCGCCGTTACTTTTAGAACAACCAAAAACACAGAGCAGAAATATTGCTGAAAAGAAACTGATCTTCGATTTCATAAGATATAATTTGTTTGCTGATTGTGTAAATATATGCGAAAGCTGATTTAAGTTATGCGGTACAAGAGTGCGACGCAAGGATGTTTAATAGTAATTCTTTGTTTGGTACAAAAAACTAATTAACCGTGCCGGTAAGTTTATACAACCTTCCGTCAGCTTTGGTCATGATGTACATTTCGCCTGTGGCATCGCGGCCAAAATGCAGGTCAACCCTGTCGGAACCACACACGGCTCTTAGCGGCTGTTCTTTGCCATTTACC
>JANXWM010000001.1 GCA_025351145.1 Chitinophagaceae bacterium | reverse complement strand
CACTGCAACTTTTTCTGCCGGGCAACCTTTTGAAGAGGCGGGGCCTGCTTCATCAGGACAAAGATCTTCATCATCATTTACGCCATCACCATCCCTGTCAGGAACCGGGCAGCCATTGTATTTTGCGTTACCTGCAATAGTTGGACATTTATCCATCTCGTCATTAATGCCATCGCCATCTGTATCGGGTATAGGGCAACCACTGTACTTTGCCAAGCCCGCAACAGTTGGGCATTTGTCCATCTCATCATTAACGCCGTCGCCATCTGTATCTGGTATAGGACAACCCTGGTACCTGGGCAAACCTGCAACAGTTGGGCATTTATCTTCTTCATCATTTACACTGTCGCCATCCGTATCAGGAATAGGGCAACCACCATATCTTGCGATACCAAAAACAGTTGGGCATTTGTCCACATCATCAAAGAAAGTATCGCCATCAGTATCTGGTTTCATTTTCTTTTTATAAGGAATGCCTATATGAAAACCGGTATGTATATCAGCCTGTTTGCTTGCACCAAACAAAGCAGTAAATAAACTTCCTGAACCGATAAAGAATGGTCCGGCCCTTAATGAAAGACCTACGTTTAAATTGGTAAGGTCATTGTAATTTACGGGAACCGATACGCCAAAACTTTTTGTTTCGTAACGTGGGGTTACGGTGTAAGAATTGTACGCATAAAGATTTAAATTCTTTTTCTCACTGAACGCAAATTGTGCACCGCCATTGATGTAAAAACTATTATTGATATTGTAATCAAAATTCAGCTGCATGGTGGTGGGTAATACAATCGTGTATTTATCACTGTTGCTTCCGGTTTGGGTAAAATAAGAACTGCTGTCTAAAATGGGTTTGTAATTACTGATCGGCTGATCTTTAAACTGGCTTAATAAGAACTGCTGATCCTGTGGTATATTAACCGAATAGCTTGCAGATGATGCTGCATTTCTTTTAAATTTAATGTTACCTACATCCAGTAAAGCGAGGCCAATTTTAAACTTGTATTTGTTGGCAAAACGATCGTCTACATACTTGTAGTTTTCTTTGGTCATTGATTCGGGGCGGTACTCATAAACCAAACCCAGGTCTGCGCCTACACCATGACCATTAAATTTAAAAAAGTCTTTAAGCTTGTAGTTGCCAAGATTTGCATCGGTAGTATTGATTTCAACATTACCCGTTGTATTGGTTAAGTAAGTGCCCTTAATACCATCATTGTTAATGGAACCATTAAGATTGCCCATGCTTAAATAAGCATTTGCAGTACCAGCCAGGTACTTAACACTAAAACCGCCTTTAAGAAAATTCCTGCTTTTATCTTTGCTTAAAACGGTTGATAATGAAAAACCAATTTCGCTCCATGCTGCAGCATTAATAATGGAATTGGCTGCATTAAAAGAAGCCGGATAACTAACACCGGAACCCGTTGCGCCACCATCAATAAAAGATTGAGCTAATGTACCATCAATGTTTCTTGCATTTGAAAAAACACGTGCCCTTGTAGTTAAAGCCATTGCTGTTCTGGGGCTAAGGTTAAACATAACAGAAGGACCGTAAATATCAGTGTTTACCAGGCTGTTTAAATTGGGTTTGTTGCCACCAAAAACATATCTCTTCAATGAGTCGGAGTTAAACGTTCTTGTAAGATCTTTTATTCCCAGTGATGACTGATCGTTACCCACAAAACCATTCACTGAAAACAGGTTAATATCTAACCTGTAGCGGCTGTCGGCAATATTTGCCGGATTGTAAAACACACCATTCACTCCGGTATAATTTCCTGTTCTGTAGCCGGGATAACTTTGCGCTTTCAGTAACTGCGGGACAATAATACCCATCAGCAAAACTGCTGCATAGACTTTTTTCATAAGTTAACTTTTTAATTAATTGTTAGCATAAGCTAAAGGAATGCCATTATTCTTTTTTTTAAAGGTTTGTTATTAGAAATAAACCAAACCATACTGGAAAATGGTTTCTGAACAATAAATGAATGGGGAAATTTGGGTATTATTTTGCTCAAAAATATTAATGTAGAAAACTGTTCAGCAATATGTTTTTATGCTCAGCTGCGTTTGGTATAACCTTTTGCCAGAAAGCATTTCAGCCGCATATAAAATAATACCGTAATTAAAACGAATAGAAATTATTGCCCGGCTTCGAGATCTTTGGGGATCGCCTCTTGCGTCGCACTCTTGCACTTTCTGAAAAATATTGAGCCACAGGCTGAAATAAAAAAAGCTCCCGGTGGGAGCTAAAATTTAACTGTACCCAAGCCAGGAAGCTTATGGTTATTGCTGCATGTGTTTATTAAAGCATTTTAAATTACAGTACAAGAATGAGTATTAAAACAATAATAATAATACCACCCAGTGTAAGGTAAATGCCACCATGCCCAATTTCTTTTGCTTCTTTGTTCATGTCTTTCATTTCAGTACGCATCTCTTTGCGGTCTGCCCTGCTGAGTTCAGATTTATTCATGTCTTTTATTTCCTGCACCCTGTTTTTCATTGTTTCTATACGTGCCTGCTTTTGTTCATCTGTCATGCCTGCAACAGTTTCTTTCATATTACTTTTTACAGTAGAAGCATTAGCATTGATACAGGTTGCACTGAGCATAAGAACAAGTGCCGGGAAAAAAATTTTAGTTTTCATTTTTTGATTTGTTTTTGTGTTAGAAAAAAAGTTTAAAGCCTTGTAAGACTGATTTAATTTTTAAGTATGGTTATGATCACGCAATGCCAAAATGTGTTTACGCTATTTTCAAATGATCAGCACCTGGTGTGTAAGGTTTATATACATGCGGATTTATAAAAAACCAGTTATATAATTTTTTGGTAAGGTGCCCAAAACTGTAACCCTGTTTTTCTACCGGTCTTTCAAAATATTTGGCGTTCATAATTTTTATTTTAACAAGTACGAGGTGATGCATCGCATTTGCGGTTACATCATTTGGAAGATCAACCAGGGTGTTTACTTCGTCTTCGTTATGCACAATAAAAGCTTTGCCGCTCACTTCTATTGAATAATCCTTGTCTTTGCGGAAGAAATTTAACCTTGCGGGAAATTCCTGTTCAAAAGCTTCAAGGCATTGTTTTGGGCGGTTCATAAAAAACCATATATGCCCATCATCATCTACTTTTAGCGCCGTAATAATGCAGGTAGGCAATTTTATAATATCATTATTCTGACTGTAAAACAGCGCACTCCTTACTTCGCCAATTTTTTCACGTAAGAATTGTAGATGTGTAGAGTTTGCCATAATGATGTATTTTCTTATGTACTTTCAAATGAGAGTCCAAGTTTATAATGCGGGAACATAATCGTATCAATAACTGATGGTAATGTTGAATTGCCGTATATATGAGATGGATTTGCAGCAGTTAATAAAATAACATTTGTAGAAAAACAATGCTGACTTTGTAGAAAATTATTCCCAATATTATTATCACGGGAACGCAAGTACAATCGTTGAAAGCTGCAACTTATTACGAAGGTACAAGAGTGCCCCCGAAGCTTCGGGGGCAACGAAGCCTCATTCATATTCCAATGCCCGGCCAATTATTTTTTCTTATTGCCTTTTGTTGAAGTTGTTTCTAATTGTTGCTGCATGCGCTTTACCCTGTCTTCCAGTCTTTCGGAGGAAAGGTTATTGCGGCTTAAGCCATCTGCAATAATAGGGAAGGAGAGGGGCGTTAATCTTTCAGGGAAAGTAATGATGATGTTACTGTTTTGAATGCGCTGCAGTGCATTGCGCAAACGCACTTCTTCCATCTGCTGGTCCATCACTTCCTGGTAGGCCTGGCGCAACAATAAATTGTTAGGATCAAATTCGCTGAACACTTTAAACAGCAACGATGCCGATGCCTGCAGGTGCCGCGCTTTTTTCTGTTCGCCGGGATAACCCTGGAAAATAAGCCCGCCTATCACTGCAATATCCCTGAATTTTCGTGCAGCCATTTCAACCGAGTTCACACTTTTTTGAATATCGGCCAGCAGGTTTTCGGTTGTAAACAAATCATGTGCATTGGTATCATCAACGGGTATGGGCTTGTCGCTCAAAAGTTCAAAACCATAATCGTTCATAGCGATTGAAAAGGTAATGGGCAACAGTTTGCCAATACGGTGCGCCATTAATGCACTCATAGCTTCGTGTACCTGTCGGCCTTCGAAAGGATACACCAACAGGTGATAACCGTCTTTATCTTCTAAGTGCTCTATCAGCAATTCGTTCATTAATGGAATATTCGATAATTCCCTTTGCAGCATGAACAATGGCTCAAGTGCTTTTAGTTCAGGTTCATCTAAATCATTCCTTGCGATCTTATCAAAAGTTTTGCGCAGCATTTGGCCAAGGTTGGCGGTAAGGCTCATGCGGCCGCCCATCCAGCTTGGAACAATTGTTTTTTTTGCATTCGATTTGCGCACCAGTGCAGTCATATCTTTTACAACTACGAGTTCCACATTTTTGCCTGCGAAAGTAAATGCATCGCCCGGTTCTAACCTGCTGATAAACCATTCTTCAATTACGCCAAGATAGCCACCGATCATAAATTTTACCTTGATCATGGCATCGCTTACAATGGTACCAATGTGCATGCGGTGCCTCATGGCTATGCGCCTGTTGCGTATAAAGTAAAGCCCGTTTTCTACTTCTACTTTTTTGTATTCATCGTATTGCTGCAAAGCTTTGCCGCCGCTGGTAATATGCAGTAAAACTTCTTCCCATTCATTAAGGGTTATATCCGCAAAACAATAGGTAGCTTTTACTTCATTAAAAATTTCCTCCTGCCTGAAACCACCGCCTACAGCGAGTGTGCAGAGGTATTGTATCAGCACATCATAGCAAAGCAGCATGGGTTCGCGGCTTTCTATTAACTGCTCTTTCATGGCAGCTTTTAATGCTGCTGCTTCAACTAATTCCAATGAGTGCGTTGGCAGAAACCATATTTTACTGGTGTCACCGGGGCGGTGCCCGCTGCGCCCTGCACGCTGCAAAAACCGCGATACACCTTTTGGCGAGCCAACTTGTATCACGGTATCTACGGGACGAAAATCTACACCGAGATCAAGGCTTGCTGTACAAACAACAGCTTTTAATTTTTGTGTATGCAGTGCGTCTTCCACCCAAAGCCTCAACTCCTGTTCTATGCTGCCATGGTGCAGTGCTATGGCCCCGGCAAACTGCGGCGCTATATCCAGCAGGGTTTGGTACCAGCGTTCACTCATGCCCCGCGTATTGATAAATACAAGCGTAGTATTGCTTGCCTCAATAACAGGTACAATCATTTCCGCAAGCTTTATACCCAAATGCCCGGCCCATGGATATTTCTCTATCTCTTCGGGAATGATAGAATACACTTCTGTTATTTTATCAAGCTTAGCTTTTACAATTACATGGTTGCCGTTATTATTCATTAAAGCGAGTGGTGCCAGCAATACATCTTTTGCTTCT
Source organism: Chitinophagaceae bacterium (assembly GCA_025351145.1). Classification (GTDB taxonomy): domain Bacteria; phylum Bacteroidota; class Bacteroidia; order Chitinophagales; family Chitinophagaceae; genus Limnovirga. Next base: position 1,112 of record JANXWM010000001.1, on the reverse strand, counting down.
TCAAGGTTGCCAATAGTTGCAGAAATGCCCCATATACTTAATGCATCTTGCTCTCCCTCTTTGCCTCCTTGCCTTGTTGCCCCGTTGCCTCTCACGCCAACAATCCTGCTTACTGCCAGTTCTACCTGTACACCGCGTTTGCTGCCCAGCAGTTCGTGCCATTCATCAACAGCAATAATTTTTAGTGTTTTAAAAGTTTCCGGGTAATCTTTTTGAGCGAGTAAAAGATGCAGGCTTTCGGGTGTTATCAGCAATACTTCGGGCATGCTGCGTTTTTGTTTTTGCCTTTCACTTGTTTCAGTATCGCCATTGCGTATGCCTACTTTCCACTGCATGCCGAGTTCTGTAATTACTTCTTCCATAGCACGGGCAATATCTTTTGCAAGGGCACGTAATGGTGTAACCCACAATAGCTGCAGCCCGTTATTTTTTTTGCTCTTATAATCTGTTGGGTTGTTGTTGATAAATGATATTACTGAACCAATAAAAACGGAGAAAGTTTTACCGCAGCCAGTGGGTGCATTTACCAGGCCGCTTTTACCATTAGCTATATGCTGCCAGGTCTCCCGCTGAAATGCAAAGGGCGAAAGGTTTTTAGCAGCAAACCAGTCTTTAATAATTTTATAACCTGTTGTATTTTCTAATTTCATTTTTGAGCCTGGCTGAATTGCAAATATGAAGCTTTTCTTGCGTCGCACTCTTGTACTTTTTGAATATGATTGAGCTTTTACCGAAGCGTAGATCGAAGCGAAACGATGCAGGCGGAATGTCGGTCTCAGCGGAACGCTCTTCGAAAAATAATTTTTTTTAGCCCATTTACCTTCACTCAATTATTATTTGCTTTCAATCTTAGTTCTATTGATCTTTGATAACAACCACGACCTTAGCTATGTATGGCGGTCTACAGTTGTGATTTGCTTTCAATCTTAGTTCTATTGATCTTTGATAACAACTGTTATCAGCTTTTTTGTTAACCAATTTTGGTTGTGATTTGCTTTCAATCTTAGTTCTATTGATCTTTGATAACAACATATAATTTATTAAATAGAACTGGATTACGTTGTGATTTGCTTTCAATCTTAGTTCTATTGATCTTTGATAACAACCCGCTC
>JANXWM010000737.1 GCA_025351145.1 Chitinophagaceae bacterium | reverse complement strand
TCTTCAAGCAGCGTTTTTTTGATCACCCCTTTTTTAGTACATAAAATAATGTAATGACTGTTTACATATTCACTATCATCCAGCTTTTTAACATCAATAATTGCCCTCACTTTATCATCCTGCGGAATCTGAATAAGGTTTTGTATTGCCCTGCCCTTGCTCTGCTTTTCGCCTTCAGGTATTTCGTAGACTTTTAGCCAGTAACACCGCCCTTTTTGTGTAAAGAACATCATTGTATCGTGTGTGGAAGCAACAAATAAATGCTCTACATAATCCTCCTCACGGGTACGGCTTCCTATAGCCCCTCTCCCGCCGCGTCGTTGCTGACGATATTCCGTAGCGGATGTTCTTTTGATATAACCCAAATGCGAAATAGTTATTATAACATCCTCTTCTTCAATAAGGTCTTCAATACGCATTTCATTTGCGAGGTATTGAATTTCTGTTCTCCTTGCATCGCCAAATTTTTCCTTTACTTCAAGTAATTCCTTCTTTATTAATTCAAAGCGTAGTGTTTCACTATCCAATAACTCCTGCAGATGCGTTATTAATTTCATCAACTCATCATATTCAGCTTTAATCTTATCCCTTTCCATACCAGTAAGGCGCTGAAGCCTTAATTCCAGGATGGCTTTTGCCTGAAGTTCATCAAGTCCCCATCCAGCCGTAACCAGGTTTTCTTTAGCTATATCCGGTGTTGCTGAATTCCTGATCAACCTTATCACTTCGTCCAAATGATCCAGGGCAATCAAATATCCTTCTAAAATATGCGCTTTTTCTTTTGCTTTTTTCAGTTCAAAAATGGCCCTTCTTGTTACCACTTCCATCCTGAAATCAATAAACTCACTGATTAAATCTTTCAGGTTTAGTATCCTCGGCCTTCCTTTAACCAGTGCTACATTATTAATACCATAGCTGGTTTGTAATTCTGTGTACTTATATAATTGATTGATTAAAACATTGGCTACTACATCCCTTTTTAAATCAATAACAATGCGTGTACCTTCTCTTTGATTGCTTTCGTTGTTTACATGGGCAATACCTTCAATTATTTTTTCATTTACCAGTTTACCAATCTTATCAGTAAGCAAATCCCTGTCCACCTGGTAAGGTACTTCTGTAATAATGATCTGTTCCCTGCCGCTTGGTTTTGTATCAATATGGCATCTACCCCTCAGCACTACCCTCCCCCTGCCTGTTAATAAGCCCTGTTTTACACCTTCCATTCCAAAGATGATACCACCTGTAGGGAAATCCGGTGCTTTTACAAATTTGATCAAATCTTCAACGGAAATTGACTTGTCATCTATATAAGCAATACAACCATCAATAACTTCACTCAGATTGTGTGGCAGCATATTGGTAGCCATACCCACGGCAATACCACTGCTTCCATTAATCAGCAATTGTGGAATGCGGCTCGGCAGTACTGTGGGCTCTTCAAGGGAATCATCAAAGTTTAACTGAAAATCAACAGTTTCTTTCTCAATATCTTCCAGCATTGCCTCGGCAAGTTTCTGTAAACGAACCTCGGTATAACGCATGGCTGCCGGCGGGTCACCATCCGGGTTACCAAAGTTACCCTGACCGTCAACCATCGTGTAGCGCATCGTCCAGTCCTGCGCCATACGCACAAGGGTATCATAAATGGAGGCATCACCATGCGGGTGATACTTACCCATTACCTCTCCTACTATACGTGCAGATTTTTTATAAGGCCTGTTGCTGTAATTAGCCAGTTCTCGCATACCAAACAAAACACGCCTGTGAACAGGCTTAAACCCATCTCTTACATCTGGCAGTGCCCGGCCTACAATTACACTCATTGAGTAGTCAATGTAGGCGGTTTTCATTTGCTCTTCAATGTTCACCTGGATAATGCGGTCATTATCCGTCGTTTCTTCGGGCAATAGATTTTCTTCCATACGTGATTTAAATAATCCTGAATATCCTTTTTTAACAGGCTTGCAAAGCTAACTTTTTGAGGTTGAAATACAGCAAAAAACATTTCATTTTTAACTTGCTTTATCCACAGTGTTAATAAAGGCTTTTGTACCAGGCTTACGGACTAAAAATTAGACTTTCGTTGCGTCGCACTCTTGTACAGTTGAATTATATATTCAGCTTTATCTAAGCGTAGATCGATAATTGTCAAAGATTGCAACTTCGTGATTGCAGGTTTATTTCTGGTTCCCTTATTCTTGTTGCAATAAAACGAAAGCACGATACGATTAATATTCAGAAACAATCAAATGAAAACAGCAACCCCATTTTTAGCCTTCTTACTCAACCTGTTTTTATTAATTACAAGCCTCAGCAGCTTTGCCTGCAGCATGTGTAAAGTAACCATCAACGGAAGAACTTACCTGGGCAATAATGAAGATTCATGGAGAATGGGTTCCAGGATTTGGTTTGAGAATGGCCATAATGGTAAACTCGGTTCAGTATATGTTGGTTACGGAAATAATTTCCCTCAGGGTGGAATGAATGAAGCCGGGCTTGCATTTGACGGCTTAACCACTTATCCAAAACCTGTGAAACCTGGTCCTGCAAAAAAGAGTATTCTCAACCCGTTGGATTTTGTTAAAGAAATTATGCAAACCTGCAAAACAGTAGAAGATGTACGGCGATATGCTATTCAATACAACAGGCAGCAAAGTTTTAATAACGGGGAATATCTTTTTGCCGATAGGTATGGCAACTATCTTGTAATGGAATCTGATACCATACTTATTGGTAATGATGACAAATATATTATTGCCAATTTTTGCCCTTCCATTACGCCGGATAATGAAAAATTGAAATGGGACAGGTATAAAAGAGGCAGCCTTTTTTTATCAAACCATTTAAACGATACCAGCGAAAATTACTGTTTGGCATTGGTTGATACCATGCACGAATGCAGAAAAAAACTCGGAGATGGAACCATGTATTCTTTCGTTGCTGACCTGCAACAGGGCAGCTTTACTTTATACTTTTACCACGACTATAAACACCAAGTAAAATTCAATTTAAAAGAAGAATTGGCAAAAGGTGACCATGTTTTAGAAATGCCTGCATTGTTCCCGGCAAACAATGAATTCGAAAAATTGAAAGATTACAAGACTCCGCAAAATGATACAGCAATACTTTCTTTCCTTTTCTTTAGCGGGGTACTGTTTGCTGTTTCTGCTGTATTTTTTCTTGTGAGTTATTTTGCAAAAGGAAAGCATTCTGCAGCAATATCGAACCCATCATCCAATATTAAATTACTGTTGTTTTCAATGAATGTAATGCTGCTGTATTATGTAATTGCTTTAGTGCAAAATCAAGCCATATTCTACTTTCCAGCACCTTACAGGGATTATCAATTTTCTATGCTGAATATTGCCGCATACATTCCGTTCTTAATGCTCATACTCATTGTTCCAATATCAAAGATGAACATAAAGCTTTTTAAAGACAGCAATTGGCGAATCGCTGCTAAATGGCTGTTTACATTGAACAGTTTAACCTATATAACCTTGCTGATATTATTTGCGTATTGGGGTTTGTATAATATTTTCTAACCCTGTAATCATCATCATAGCAGCAATTAATATTTCGCTTTAATCTACGCTTAGGTAAAAGACGAATCATGATCCGAACGTACAAGAGTGCGACGCAAGAGGCGATGCCACAAAGCATTTTAGCCCGGCCAATAAAAAACTATGGCTGGTAAACAATATCAATCGCGCTGCTCATACTCAGGTCGGACGACATGAGCAGCTCTTCTTTTTTATTGCCGTAATAAATATCGAGTTGTGCAGTATTGGGCGGGTACTCACCAAGGTTATGTGCATAGAAAACCAGCTTATTAATACCTACTTTACCCACCGGGATTTTTACCACCAGTGCCTTCGATTTTAGGGAGAGTTTATCTACAATGGTTTTATCGTTGTACACCACAGAAACAATATCGCCGTCAACAATACCATTGTCGTATACGTTCAGCGTAATTGAATCTGTATTTACGGTAAGCGTTCTTACCACCGATATTTTTCTATCGTTATAACCGGGGGGCAATAATGAAATTGCTTGAGGAATTACGACAGGTGGCGGCTTTGGCGCAGGTGGAATTATTTTAACAACAGGCTGTGCAGCAACCACGGCCAGCGTATCGATGCTGATCGGCACTTTACGTTCTGGTATTACCACGGGGTTTATTTTTACCAGCAGGTAAGGCTGATTACGGTTTAAAGAAGCAGGCGGGTTTTTGAGCGGGGCGAGTGGCTTTTTTCCGCTTAGTACAAGCGGTCCTGCAGGCATTAAAGCTATGCGTGTTTCAACAAATGGCGGAATTGGATTTGTTGTTATTTTAAGAGAAGGCATTCTATTCAAAACCATAGGCGGCTTTGTGGCAGGTAAAGCGGGTTTACTTTTTACAGCAACAACCTCACCGGCAGGCAAAATCGCAATACGGGGAATAGCAACAGGTGCGTTTTCTTTTACCTTAACTGACAGGTTTTTATTCAACGTTACCGGTGGTTTTGTGGCAGGTAAAACGGTTTTGCTTTTTATAGCAACAATTTCACCGGCAGGTAAAACAGCAACACGGGGAATAACAACCGGTGCATTTTCTTTTACTTTAACTGACAGGTTTTTATTCAACGTTACCGGCGGTTTTGTAACAGGCAAAGGCTTACGTGGTTTGGTAATTACAATAGGCCCTGCAGCTAAAATAGGAATGCGTTTTTCAACCGGTATGTTTACTACAGGTGGTGGCGGAGGTGGCGCAACAACAACAGGTTCAGGAATGGGAGGCGGCGTATTTTCAACCACTGCTGCCGTATCCGATGCCGGTGTTTCTTTTGCAAGTTCGTTCAGCGATTTTGTTTCTATATCGTCAAACTCGTGCAGGTCCCTCGAAAACACAGTGATCCAGGTGCATTCCGCAGAGCAGCCTTTTGCTTCGCCTTTAAAAGTAAACCTGCCGCTTTCCATGGAGAATGCAAGGTTTTGGGGTTTGCAGTTGCCGCATGCAACTTTCCATGCAGCAATATTAATGAACAGGTAAAGATCGTTTACTATACCCGTTACTTTCGAAGTTGACTGCAGCGTAGTGTCGGTATGCTTCATGGTTTTGAGCACGCCTTCAAAATTCTTTCCTTTAACTTTTGAAATGGTAAGCACCAGGTCGTAGTTCTGCGAGGGATCGTTGCCCACCACATAAGCACTACCCTGCCAGTTGCCCTGCAGCCACGAAATATTTTGCGAAAAAACCGGCGCTGCAAATGCGGCCAGCATCAGCCCCATTAGAAAATATATTTTTTTTAGCACCGGCCTTTTTGTGGTTTTATCCATTGGTTTGCAAACTAACAACATTTTAATTATCTACAGTTTACAAATTGCTTATACGAAAAGATTGCAATAAAATTGTGTTGGCCCGGCTGAAGATTATGCATGAAGCTTTACTTGCGTCGCACTCGTGTACGTTTGGAGCTATATTGAACTTTTACCGAAGCGTATGTTTTACCACAGAGTTACACAGAGATTATTGTTTTTCTTAAGTTAACTCTGCGAAACTCTGTGGTTTTTTACTCTGTGTAACTCTGTGGTAAAAAATGCTGCATTGATAATACTTTTATAAACGCACTTTTATATTATGCCCATGAAGATATTTCTTTAAATCCGGAATGGCAATCTCTTTAAAATGAAAGATGCTTGCAGCCAAAGCCGCATCAGCTTTTCCATTTTCAAATACATCCACAAAATGTTCCATGGTGCCGCCGCCGCCACTTGCAATAACAGGCACAGGTAATATGCCGGAAAGTACACGGGTAATATCTATTGCAAATCCCTGCTTGGTTCCGTCATGGTTCATAGATGTAAGCAATATCTCACCGGCACCAAGATCAACAGCTTGTTTGGCCCAGTCAATACATTTGGTATCTGTCTTTGTTCTGCCGCCGTTGAGGTACACGTACCATTCTCCGTCTTCTTCCTTTTTGGTATCAATAGCCAGCACTACGCACTGACTGCCAAAATCTTTTTCCAGTTCACGGATCAGGTCTGGCCGTTTAAATGCAGCAGTATTTACCGAGATTTTATCTGCGCCATTTTGCAGCAATATACGCACATCTTCCACAGAAGAAATGCCACCACCCACCGTAAACGGGATATTGATATGGTGCGAAATTTTATTCACCAGTTCAGCTAATGTTTTTCTTTTTTCTACTGTAGCGGTAATGTCAAGGAAGACCAATTCATCCGCGCCCTGCTGTGCATAAAACGCTCCGAGTTCTACCGGGTCGCCAGCATCGCGGAGGTCAACAAAGTTGGTTCCTTTTACCGTACGGCCATCTTTAATATCAAGGCAGGGAATGATGCGTTTGGTAAGCCCCCTCCGCACCCCAAAGGGGGGACTGGTAATCTCTTGATTTATTTCAATACTGCTCATTAAATAAATTTCTTTAGATCATTCAATGAAATCCTGTTTTCGTAAATGGCTTTGCCTACAATGGCTCCTTTACAGCCAATTGACTGAAGGTCTTCCAAATCCTTTATGGAACTTACTCCGCCACTTGCTATAAAATGCAACCCCGGAAATTCGCTGATGATGTTTTTATACAAGTCGACAGACGACCCTTCGAGTTTTCCATCTTTACTTACATCGGTGCAAAAAATTTGCTGTACACCATGACCTATATACTTCTGAATAAAATCATAGACCCATATATCTGTTGTTTCAAGCCATCCGGCGACTGCGATCTTTTCATCTTTCACATCGGCGCCCAACAGGAATTTATTTGCGCCATAAATCAACAACCATTTTACAAATTCAAATTCATTTTTTACTGCAAGGCTGCCGATGGTCGCGAAAGAAGC
>JANXWM010000708.1 GCA_025351145.1 Chitinophagaceae bacterium | reverse complement strand
TTTGCGTATGATATCTGACCGCGCGGCGAGCCAGGATTTGCTGCAGGAAACATTCGTGAAATTTTTTCATGCGACAAAACAGGATCTTGTCTTTACCAATCCTGGCGGATTCCTGATGATGATTGCGCGCAATCTTTGTCTTAACTGGAAACGAGACGAACACCCAACTCAGCCGCTGGAAGATTTTCTCGAAGCGGAGAACGAGATGAAAGTCGAGCGCGACGAGTTACTAAATCTCATAACTCTTTCACTCGAATTATTGGAATGCGAATACCGGGAAGCCTTCGTGCTGAAATATTACCAGGGGTATTCGTATGAAGAAATGTCAACGCTGACCGGCGCTACTGTTACAGCATTAAAGAAAAGAGGGAAATGTGATCAATTTTTTTTTATAATAACTTTTTGTAAAGTTTGTAGAACATCCGCTTCTATCTTCGCTTTGGTAAAAGCTCAATCGTAGTTCGAACGTACAAGAGTGCGACGCAAGGGAAGATGATTTGAAAAACGATAGCTTGTACCCAAAAGGCTTTTCGGTTTTTAAAGTATATTTTTCTCTATTATTTTAAGCAGGTCATCCAGTTCAAAAGGCTTGGCCAAAAAATCATCGGCACCCGATTCTATTGCAGAACGTTCAATGTCTTTACTTGCGGAGATCATAACGATAGGTATTTTTCGGGTGCTTTCTTTTTGCTTTAATTGTTTGCAAATATCTCTGCCGTCAATGCCGCTCATCCATATATCCAGCAATAAAATATCCGGAAAATCCAACTCCATATTTAAAAGGCTGTTGCCATTTGTAGTTGTGCGCACCTCGTATCCCTCAAATTCAAGGATCATCCCGATTGAATCAAGTATTCCCGTATCATCGTCGGCAATCAACACCTTTTTCGGTTTATTCATCATTAATATTTATTGACAACGCTCAGTGATTTAAACCATTTTTTTTGGCCAAACTGCATACTGCTATTGATCGTCCCTTGCGTCGCACTCTTCAGCGTTCAGCACATTATTGGGCACAGGGCGGGCAGTTTACCAATATCCGTCGGCTTTAAATAATCGGTTGAAGTTATTTAAAATTTATTTCATCAATTGGCTTTATATGTTTCCTGTCATCCATTAACGGCAAAGAGAAACAGAAAGTAGAACCTTTGTCTTTAATGCTGGTTACCCAAATTTTTCCGCCTTCGCGTTTGATGATCTCTGCTGAAATATAAAGCCCCAGCCCAAGGCCGGGAAAAGTATGCTGCATATCTCCGCTAACCCTGTAAAACTGCTCAAAAACCCTGTCGAGTTTATCTTCAGAAATACCAATGCCAAAATCCTGCACGCACAGGGTTATTTCATCATCCTTTAAAGAAGTATAAATAATAATCCTGTCAGCGTTTGGCGAATATTTAATGGCATTGGTAATAAGGTTTGTAATTACCTGGCCAATGCGTTCTTTATCGCCAAAAACAATGGCAGTTTCATCATATTTTTCAATAAGGTTATGTACGCTTGTTGTTCTTTGCAGGTCTTCAATAAGGTCTTTAACCATAGGGTTAAATTCAAAAGCCCTGTCGTTAAACTGCAGCTTGCCCGAATTTATTTTGGTTACATCGAGCAGGTCACTGATCAGCGTGGTTAGGCGGTTGATCTGTGTATCCATGCGGCTCATCATGGCAGCTTCTTTTGTGTCGCCTTTTTTTAGAAATATTCTTTCAAGCACTTGTGTGTAACCTTTAATGCTGGTAACAGGCGTTTTTAATTCGTGGCTTGCTATGGCAATAAAATCATCCTTTTGCTGCTGCAGATGTTTTTGTTCTGTAATATCTACGCAGGCACCAATATAGCCGGAAAAACTTCCATCGTTCTTGTATTGTGGTTTACCATTTACGGTACACCAGTGAACTGTTCCATCAGAATGGTTTAACCTGAATTCTGCCTCATAGGTATTTCTTGCAGCAATATCGCTGATAAACTTTTCTGTTATTCTTTGCTTGTCTTTAAAATAAATGGCTTCAAACCAACCATCCCCTAAACTTTCTTCATACGATCTGCCGGTCCATTGAAGCCAGGTTTGGTTGTTGTAAATAATGTTTCCTTTTTCGTTAGACATCCATAAAGCTGTAGGTGCAGCGCTGGTAATATTTTTAAGTAATTGCTCACTGTCTTCAAGCGCCTGTTTGGCGGCCAGCTCGGGCCTTAAATCCCGCATTACAGCGCCTATGGCAATTGGGTAGCCCGAAACAGGGTCGTCTATCCTGATGCAGTTATTAAATGCAGGAAAAACCTCTCCTGTTTTCAAATGTTTAAAATGAATAATGCCTGCCCATCTGCTCTTCGCCATTACCACAGGAAAAACTTCTTTTTCAATAAATTCAAAATCTTGCGGTGCATGCAAACCAGCGATAGGTATTTTCATTACCTGCTCCTCATTTTCATAACCCATTAAATTTCTGCCAGCTTCATTTACATAAGAATTTGCACCGTCGAGGCTTATGATGCACATTAAATCTACGCTGTTATTAACGAGTGTAATCAGTTTGCGCTGTTCTTCTTTCGCTTTTCTTTGCTCAGTTATATCCAGTAAAGTACCTAATATCCTAATGGCTTCGGAGCTGGAATTATACAACACTTTTCCTTCGGCCCTTACCCAGTGAATGGATTCATCTTTCCACACAACCC
>JANXWM010000795.1 GCA_025351145.1 Chitinophagaceae bacterium | reverse complement strand
AGTATCATTGCTCAAACATATACTAACTGGGAAGCGATTATTGTAGAAGATGGTTCTACAGATGATTCCCTTGAAATTATTAGAAATATTATTGGCGATGATAAGCGGTTTATATTTTTTCAGAACACTAAAAATTATGGCTGTGGCTATACCAAAAGAAGGTGTATAGAACATGCATCAGGTGAGCTTTGCGGCTTTCTCGATCCTGATGATACTATTACCCCAGATGCAGTGGAGAAGATGGTTGCTGCGCACACACAAAATGATTTTGCACTGGTATATTCCAATTGCATAATGTGTGATGAAAACCTTGTTCAGCATGGATTATACCCAAGATCGAAACAGGTGCAATCAGATAAAAAAAATTTCTTTAATCTAGGTTATGAAGTGCTTGCCTTTGTAAGTTTTAAACGTGCTGTTTATTTACAAACTACAGGCATTGACCCTTATATGCAAAGGGCAGTTGACCAGGATCTGTATTTAAAGCTGGCAGAAGTGGGCAGCTTTCATTTTATTGAAGATGCATTGTATTATTACCGGATGCACGATAAAGGTATTTCGGTAAGTAATTACGACCGTTCAATTTTCTGGCACTGGGTTGCAATTATGCAGGCGGCAAAACGTCGCAATCTGAATGTGGAGGAGTTATTTTTGGAACATTATGTAAGCAAGGAAAAATTTCACAAGCTTGAGAAAGCTGTATCAAAAAGCAGGGCTTTAAAATTTGCAAACTATTGGGGTACCAAATTAGGGCCGGTAAAAAGGGTGTTTAGAAAATAGGTATATATGATAATCACTTTTTAATTATAAGCCCAACTATGTTTCTTTTCTCATCGTCTCTTGCGTCGCACTCTTGTACTTTCAGAACAATAATGGGCAAACCCGAACCAAGAGCGACACAATTAGTAAATGGTAAGCTGAAAATTAAACTTGCAATTCCTGATTGCCGACTCGTATTCCTTCAGTACAAAAGTGCGACGCATGAAAAGCTTCATTATAATTCTGACGCAGGGCTCATAAAAAAATGATGAACACTAATTGGTGTAATGGATATTAAAAAGCTACGTGCCATTGCAATGTATCTTCCGCAATTTCATCCTATACCGGAGAATGACGAATGGTGGGGCAAGGGTTTTACTGAATGGACAAATGTTACAAAAGCGCAGCCTTTATTTAAGGGCCATCATCAGCCGCAATTGCCTGCTGATCTTGGCTTTTATGACCTGCGTGTTCCGGAAGTGCGTGAACAGCAGGCGGCATTGGCAAGGGAATATGGGATACATGGCTTTTGTTATTATCATTACTGGTTTGACAGCAAAAGATTATTGGAGCGCCCGTTTGAAGAAGTGCTGCAATCGGGCAAGCCAGATTTTCCTTTTTGCCTTTGCTGGGCCAACGAAAGCTGGGGCAGGGGCTGGCTGGGTGGTGATGAAAATGTACTGATTAAACAGGAATATTCAGAAGAGGATTTACGGAAACATGCATGCTGGCTTGTAAAAGTTTTTGCTGATAAGCGCTATATACGTGTTAATAATAAACCGGTTTTCTTAATCTACCGCTTCATCAGTATTCCCAAAGAAATTGATGCAATTAAAATATTGAGGGATGAAATAAGCCAGTGCGGCGGCGATGACCCATATCTGATTGCAATTGATGTTCATAATGAAGATTTTGATTACAGGGCTGCCGGATTTGATCACATACTGGCTTTTAAGCCATCGCTTGGAAAATTGCATGCTGCCTTTTATGACAAGCCTTTGTTTTCAAAGCTTAAAAGAAATATTCGTTTAGGTGTTATAAACAGAACTCTGAAAATTTATGACTATGAAGTGGCTGTAGCAACAATGGCACAAAAGAACTTTGTTGAAAAAATACCCTGTTCACTTGTGGGATGGGATAACTCACCAAGAAGAGGGGAGCGGGGAATTATATTTAAGAACTGCAACCCCGAATCGTTTGGAAGGGTTATAGAAAAAGAGTTGACTGCATGGGTGAAAAATGATCCATCAGTTGACCTGTTTTTTATAAATGGATGGAACGAATGGGCTGAAGGAAATTTTCTTGAACCAAGCCAACAATTTGGTTTAAGATATTTAGAGGCATTTCGTAATGCCATTGACAGAATTGAAAAATCACTTGGTTAAAAACTTGTATTTACTTTTTAGTATCGTCATCAAATAAGAATCATGTCATCTGATAATATTGCTCAGGGCTTTCTGGAAAGTATTCCAAACAGTTTACGGTATGAGTTTAAGTCTATGGATCCAGATGATGCTGCTATGAAAATTTCCAGGCTGATTAATAAAGGCACAAAAGTGCTGGATGTTGGTTGCGGTACAGGTGTGGTAACAGCGATTGTAAAAAATGTTGCCGAAGTAAATATCATTGGTATTGAACCGGATGAATTCAGGGTAATTAAAGCGAAGGAAAAAGACTTGGATATTTACCAGGGATTTTTAAATGAGGATTTTCTTAGAAAGCATGGTCCTTTTGACTACATCATTTTTGCTGATGTCCTTGAACATTTATCCAATCCGTCTGAATTGATTATTTTGGCTAAGGATGGTTTATCTGCTGGAGGATCGATCATAGCTTCCATACCAAATGTGGCGCATTGGTTTCCGAGAACTGATCTGTTGCGGGGTCGTTTTGATTATCATTCCTGCGGCATAATGGATGCAACACATTTAAGGTGGTTTACCCGTAAAACCGTTAAGCATTTATTCGAACGTTTGGGGTTTACCATTACTGCGTTAGAATACACGGTGAATATTGCGCATCCCGGCTATAACAGCCGCATACCATGGAAATGGATGCCATTATCATTGCGCAGAAAATTTGCAGGATTTCTTGTGCGTTTATGGCCCACGCTTTTTGGCTGCCAGTTTATTATTCGAGCAAGTCTTTCTAAATAGAATAATTTTTTATTGATCCTTTCATCGTGTCTGACCATTGGTCTTATACCATGAGTCAAGAAAAAATAAATATCATTACTAACACAGATTTTAAGTAATACAAAAATTTTATTTCAATTTATTATCCCAACAAAGAATTACTATTATGCGTCTCTTGCGTCGCATTCTTGTACTTTCGAAATGTGATTGGCCTTTTACCGAAGCGTAGATGAGTAAACATAGAAGCAGAGGTTTTCAAATCCCAAAAAAAATCTGTGTCATCCGTGTTCAATTATTGTTGGCGGTTAACTGGATGCCGCTGACTCGTAAATGATAAAATTAGTTCAACTGAAATTTTGCAAACAAATGCAAAAAAAAAGCATAAAGCCTAACTTAACCTTTTTGCTATTTTATGGCCATAATTAATTCCAGGCAATTCAATAAAACTATAAGTTAAATAAGAAAGTATGGTTAAAGGAATTAGAGTAATAAAGATGCAAAACAAATAAGTTAGTAATGTATTATGTCCATATGAACTTAAATCTTTGTAAATATTACTTGAAGAAGTTATGATTTTGGGATGTAATAAATAAACAGAATAACTAAGTGTTCCATAGAATCCAGTTATCCGGTTAGTAATTATTTTCATAGGCGACTTGCATAAGCCTATAATCAAGAATGAATAAAAAGGTGTCATTAAGAAAAATGAAGGATTCGGAAATAAATAAGGCAGTAGTATTATCGATACCACTGTAATGTAAATTTTCCAAGCAGGCACTGTAAATGGTTTTAAACAAATAAAATAGCAAACAATTCCACATAAAAAAAGAGGCATATTGGTAATAAATAAAATGGAGATATAGTTTGGCGGGAAGTATGATTTGAATGATAAAAGTATGAAAGTCAAAAGCGATATTAAAGATAATTGTAAGATTGATTTTTTAAGTGTATCAAAATGTAAAAAAATAAATGGGAAAAGCAGATAGAATATCATTTCAATACCAATAGTCCAACTAGCAGGCACAAGGCCTTCCTGGTAATTTGGAACAAGGTTAAAAGTAAAAGTTGAGTAAAGAAATACTCCAAAAATATTGATATAAGAGGGATTAATAATTAGAACCAATATAATAAAGAAAATAAGCATTGAATAATACAAAGGGGCAATACGGAAAAATCTTCTTATATAAAATTTCTTATAAGAATTACGATCTTTTATTTTATTATGTAAGGTATAAGATAGTGTGAAACCACTGAGAATAAAAAATAGAGCAACCCCGCTGCTACCATTAAAAATGAAAGGCCTTATCCATTTGGGTAAAGGGAGATGAAATTCCGGAGCTCGTACTATATGAAAAACGAAGACATATAATGCAGCCAAACCACGTAATGAATCAATAAATGGAAGCCTGTTATTTTTTATCAATGAGATTAATGTTGAAAAGGTTAGTATTATTTATCTTGTTGTTAAAGATAGCACGAAGTAAAATGCAATTATTCGAAAATGATAAAGCGATTATGAATTCTTGCTACAAACATGAAATACGTATTATTAAAAAATTTACTTTATCTCATCGATCACATTAATTCCAACTGTACAAGAGTGCGACGCAAGGAACGATCATAAAAGATTTGTAGCTCGGTTCATAAAAATCATTCATAATACAGGGCATAGCTAACCATGGAAATAACAGTTAAAGATTTAAGGGCAGTTGCCATATACCTTCCGCAGTTTCATCCCATAGCTGAGAATGATGCATGGTGGGGCAAAGGCTTTACAGAATGGCGAAATGTGGCAAAAGCAAAGCCATTATTTAAAGGCCATTACCAGCCACATTTGCCTGCCGATCTTGGGTTTTACGATCTGCGGCTTTCAGAACTTCGTGAGCAGCAGGCGGCACTTGCAAAAGCGTATGGCATCTATGGTTTTTGTTATTATCATTACTGGTTCAACGGGCGAAGGATTTTAGAGCGGCCATTTACTGAAGTGTTCGAATCCGGCAAGCCGGATTTTCCATTTATGCTCTGCTGGGCAAATGAAAACTGGAGCCGCAACTGGGATGGCGGCAACAAAGAAATGCTGATTGAGCAAACCTATTCATTAGAAGATGACCGCAACCACCTGCAATCATTGATCCCGTATTTTAAAGACAAACGTTATATAAAAATTGATGGCAAGCCTGTGTTTGCTATCTACCGTTCAAAGCATGTGCCCGATATGGCAGCTACGATACAAACATGGCGGCAAGAAGCAGCCAAGCATAATCTGGAATTGTATATCTGTCGGTTCGAAAGTTGCCTTGAAGGCGGAGAAGATTATCTATCAGCAGGCTTTAATGCAGCCATTGATTTTCAGCCCTGGGGCAGGGATATGAATGAATACAAACAAATTGCGGTTAATAAAAAACGGCACTCGTTTAATTACCGTGTTGAAAATTTTTTGTACCGAAAAATTATAAAGCAGCTTTCAGAAAAGCGATACCGTAAATACAAAGCCAGTGTTAGCAGAAAAATATTGAATAACAATATTTTTGATTACAGTGATTACATCAGCTACGTAGTTAATAAAGAAATGCCTGTATATAAAGTTTATCCCGGCATAGCCCCCATTTGGGATAATACAGCAAGGCAAA
The DNA here is from genome assembly GCA_025351145.1 of Chitinophagaceae bacterium. Lineage (GTDB taxonomy): Bacteria > Bacteroidota > Bacteroidia > Chitinophagales > Chitinophagaceae > Limnovirga. The sequence continues at coordinate 3,779 of JANXWM010000795.1, read as the reverse complement.
CATTAAACCCTGGTATTGCATTGAATGCAAGCCCTGATTTATATAAAAGGTGGTTAAGACATATTGTAAAAACCTTCAGGCCATTTAGTAAGGAAGAGAATTTTATATTCATTAATGCATGGAATGAGTGGGGCGAAGGCTGCCATCTTGAGCCTTGCCAGAAATGGGGAAGAAAGTTTTTAGAAGTAACGAAAGAGGTGCTGGAAGAAAAGGGGGAAATTAAAAGGATAGTATAAAATCTTTTAAACCGGGCTTTCGGTTTTTCATGGCATCACCGCTTGCGTCGCACTCTTCAGCTCATTGAACATTTTTGAGCTTTTAAAACAGCCAAAACTATTTAGTACTTCCTCTAATAATATGATTACATTTTCAAAATTCGGTAAGCATGGCAACCTTGGTAATCAACTGCATCAACTGGCATCGCTTATTGGGTTTTCTGAAAAATATCATTGCGAACTGGTACTGCCCGAATGGAAGTACGCTGCATATTTTAACGGTTTTCCAGAGCAGGCTATTATTAAAACTGACCTGCTGGTGGAAGAACCGTATTATCATTTTACACCTGAATTTTGGGATCAGTATGCAACTGAATTTCAAACTCAAAATGCAGATATATTAGGCTGGCTGCAAACAGAAAAATACTGGCAGCATTGTAAAAAGAAAGTGCATGAAGCATTAAGTTTTAAACAAGAATTTTTACACAAGACAAAAGAAAAATTTTCAAAAGCTTTTACAAAAACCACTATTGCCATTTCAATACGCCGTGGCGATTTTGTTACAGACCCCAATCATTTTCTCTTACCACTTAATTTTTATTTAAACGCTTTGGTGGAATATTTCCCGCATTATAAAGATCATAACATTCTTGTTTTTTCTGATGATATGGATTACTGTAAAGCAGAGATCAAATCTTTGCCCAATATATTTTTCGCTTTCGGACTCAACGGTATTGAACAGCTTTGTTTAATGAGTTTATGCGATCATTTCATCATCAGCAATTCTACTTTTAGCTGGTGGGGCGCTATGCTGGGCGAAAAGCAATATTCTACAATTATCCGTTCGCCTTATTATGTAGAAGGGGAACTGAAAGCCAAACTGAATATTAAGGATTATTATCCTGAAAGGTGGATCAGTTATGATCATGTTGGTAAATCAAATGATCCGGGCAGGCTGCGTTACAGTTATTTATCCAGGCTATTCACAGGTTTAAAAAGCAAAAGTAAATCTGTGAGAAAGTCCATCTATCATAAGATGTTGAGTAAGATCAGCAAAAAATAATAAGCCGTTTACTACTGTTATGAATGAGATTCCAAATAAATATGTTCATTTTATTAAGGACCACAATCTTACTGCCCCGCAGGAAATAGTGCCCCATTTAATAAATCTTTTTCATCCTGCAAGTGTTGCTGATGTAGGTTGCGGGCTGGGCACTTTTTTAAATATCTTTCTTGAAAATGGTGTACAGGATATTACGGGTATTGATGGTACCTGGGTGGACAAATCAAAGCTTTTTATTCCTGAACAATATTTTATTGAAAAAGACCTGGAGCAAAGGTTTGAATTAAAGAGAAAATTTGATCTTGTTGTATGTCTCGAAGTAGCAGAACATTTAAAAGAAACATCTGCTGATGTACTTGTTGAAAATCTTACCTCGCTCGGCGATATGATCATCTTTTCTGCTGCTGTTGTAAACCAGGGTGGGCAGAACCATATTAATGAGCAGCCATATACTTACTGGGTTGATAAATTTAAAAAAAGGGGGTTTGTTTTTTATGATGTGTTCAGGGAGAAATTCTGGAATAATCCGCAGGTAGACTGGTGGTATAAACAAAACATGTTTTTGGTTACCCGTTGTGAAAAAAATATATCTCCATTTCTTGGTAATGTGATCCCAATGACAGAAGTAAAAGAGTTTATTCATCCCGAATTACTAGCAATTTATTCAGCGCAGTTTAAAATGGTGAAACAAAGTTTAAAGAAGCTAAAGGAAGGGGGTCATACCCCTTATGTATATTTCAGCCTACTCAGAAAATCACTTTATAAAAAATTCTTTTCTAAATGAACGGTAATTCAGTGGATGGAGTTTCTGTAATTATCTGTTGTTATAACAGTGCCGCAAGGCTGTACGAAACATTGAAACATATTGCCATTCAAAAAGTGCCATCTTATATTCTTTGGGAGGTTATTATAATAGACAATAACTCTACAGATGATACCGCAACAATTGCTAGAAGAGAATGGGGGAATTATGATATTGCGGTGCCATTTAAAATTGTCACAGAGCCTAAGGCTGGTTTGATTTATGCAAGGGAAAAAGGATTTGCTGAAGCACAATTTGAGTTGTTGCTTTTTTGCGATGATGACAATTGGTTAGAACAAAATTATCTACACTATGCATATAAACGGATGCTTGAAAATAAAAATATAGCAATATTGGGTGGAAGGGCTGAAGGGTTCTTTGAATTGGAACAGCCTCAATGGTTTACGCAATTTGAGAAATCTTATGCAATTGGTAAACCATTAGTGCAATCAGGCATAGCAAATGCCAGATCTTATATTGCGGGTGCAGGAATGGTTATAAGAAAATCAATTATACAATTATTATACTCCCTCAAATTTCAGCCAATACTTACGGGAAGAAAAGGTCACCAATTATTGTCTGGTGAAGATTCGGAAATATGTTTGCTAGTATTATTTCTTGGTTATGATCTTTATTATGATGAACAACTTCAGTATATACATTTCATGCCTGCAAGCAGGTTATCATGGAAGTATTGCATATCAATGCTTGCCATAGGTCAGGCTATTCCACAGGTTTATTTAGATTTTTACCGTTACAGTTATAATAAAATTATGTGTAATGAAGAATTATTTTTTGATAAGATATATGCTGTTATGAGAAGGCGAGCTTTAAACAGGGTCGTTAAGAGTTTCTTTCCCTTATGGATGCCCTTTAAAATATTTATCCTACCCCAGCCGGGATTAAAAAAGGAAATAGAAATAAAATCTTCGCTCAATAAGCTAAAGTTTATTCTTCTAAATAAAAAAAAGTTGCAGCATGAATTTGAAATTATTTGTTCTCTCCTATTAAAAATTAGGGAACGATCCTTTATAAGAGATCGCTCTGTCATACTATAAAAGCAGCTTTAATTGATGGTTCAAAATGAGTTAATTTCTATAATAATGCCCGCATATAATGCAGGTAGATTTATTAGGGATAGTATTCAAAGTGTTATTGTTCAAACTTATGTATACTGGGAGCTGATCATTGTTGATGATGAAAGTACTGATGGAACCAAAGCTATCATCGCTGAGTTGATAAATTTGGATCAACGGATTAGGTATATTTATCAAAGTAATGGGAAACAAGGCAAAGCCCGCAACACAGGTATTGAAAATGCAGAAGGCGATTTCATTGCATTCTTAGATGCTGATGATTTATGGATCCCTGAAATGCTTGAAAAGCAATTCGATTTTATAAAGAAAAACGATGCGGATCTTGTTTTTTCTGAAACAAAATATATTGATGAACACTCTTTGGTAACAGGCGATAAACATTATGTACTTCATAATCAATATGCAGGAACAACAGGGATAAGGGAGTTTCTTAAAGGTAATTGTATTCACATAATAACTGTTCTGGCGAAAAAAAAATCAATAGTTGCAGCTGGTTTGTTTAAAGAGTCTAATAAATTACAATATGGCGAAGATTATGATCTCTGGTTAAGAATGCTGGTATGCGGTGCTAATCTTGTATGCCATCCGGAACCTTTGGCTTA
>JANXWM010000646.1 GCA_025351145.1 Chitinophagaceae bacterium | reverse complement strand
CGCCGATTAATCCAATGCCATGCGAGTCATCAACAATGATAATTTTTTCTTCTATTGAAGGTTCTAAAAAAGAAAAATCTGTAATGTCTGCTGTAAGCATGTTTACAGCATCAACCGCAAAAACATTTGTTACATGATCTTTTTGCGTAAAATAATTTCTGTGAATAGCGGGATGCGATGGATATAAATTAATCAGTTTATCCTGCCATAAAGATGTGGCAAGCTGACCAGCCATAAAACCGGAAGAAACAAGAACCGTATCTTCTTTTGCTGTAATAGAAGAAAGCAATGCTTCGCACTCTTCGTAGAGCTTCAACCTTGTATTCGATATTCTTGATGAAGGAAAAAGCCATCCATACAAATCAATGCCTTCTTTTATCAATGCTGCAAACTCCGGTACATGCTGCATACCCAAATAGGAATACCCTGAAAAAAATAAATATTCTTTTCCTTTGATCAATGCAGTTCTGCCGGGCTGTTCATTTAAAATAAAGTTACTCATGCCGCATTTCCTTAAAGCTATTTTTGCTGTTTATTTTCTTTCTTCATCTGTTCATTAAACTGGTTGCTGCTGCCTTTTGCAATGCTCAAAGTTTTCCATTGTTCATCTTTTATCATCTTGCCGATATAAACAATCTGCCCTACATGATGCGGGTAATGTGCCAGTTGCCGCAGCATTGCATCGTACACCATTAACGGTTCTGTTCTTATATAAATTGTTTTGGTTAAGTCGGCAGGCTGCAAACTTTCGAGTGCATTTAAAACACAATGCCATCCTGCGTTCCAGCCTGTAAGCACTTCTTCTTTTGTTGCCGGGACCGTTTCAAATTCAGCGTCTCTTTTGCGCCAGGCTTTTTCGCCGTCTTCAGTTAAAAAATTGGTGAAACGGCTCATCATGTTGCCATGCAGGTGCTGAACAATAATGGCAATGCTGTTGCTTTCTTTCGATGGCTGATAGAAAAAATCTTTGTCTTCCAGTTGATCAAAAGTCTTATCACCAAGTTCTTTGTAATAGCGTAAACGTTTGATGGTGTCTTTTATAAATCCTTCTTCAAAATTCATTGCGTTATTATTTTAATAATTATTTTGACCAGGCATTTGTACTGCGATTAACCGTCCCTTGCGTCGCACTCTTGTACATTCGGAACAATACTGAGCAACATGCTGCGAGCCATGAGCTGCGAGCTGTGAGCAAAAAATACAGAGCTTATAGCTCGCAGCCAAAAGCTCACAGCTATTCAACAGTACAAGAGTGCGACGCAACAGGTGATCACCAAAGAACAAATGCCCGGTACACAAAAAATTCTTATTAGCTTATTCTTTATACACCGAATTGCTGCAGGTGATGGTCAAGATGTTTATAAAACATATTGTTCCACTCCGTTTTTGTTAAGGCACCAAAAGAATGAGATTCTTTGTTATCGAAATAGGTTTCGCCAAGCTGCTGTGTTTTATTAATGTAGTTAATCAACCGGTTTTTTTCTGTTTCAAAATCCTTATCTTCTTTCATTATAAAAGCTGGCGCAGTTGGGCTATTATGTTTATATGGCTCTTCACCTACCACCTTTTTTTTCACCAGCATCTTAAGGATGAATTTCATGAACGGGTTGGGTTTTGTATGTTTGTCCTCATACGCCATTTCGTAAGAAACATTGCAGTGCGCCAGCATTTGAGCTACGCCCATTTTTCCCCAAAGCCCTTGTGAGTTTGGGTTTAATTTGTTGATACGGTTAATGGTTTCCAACGTATCGCTTTGGCTGAATACACTTTTCATGTTGTTTGCAGTTGTGTTTGTATGTTATTTTCCTGCTCTAAATTACATATTCCTCCTGTACTGTCCGCCTACTTCATAAAGTGCATTCGTGATTTGCCCGAGGCTGCAGTATTTCACCGTTTCCATTAATTCAATAAATAAGTTTTCGTTATTAATTGCAGCAGTTTGTAAACGTTTTAAGGCTTCAGAAGATTTATGTTTATTCCTTTCATGGAAAGATTGCAGGTTGGCAATCTGCAGTTCTTTTTCTTCTGTGGTACTGCGTATAACTTCCGTTGGAATAATTGTGGGACTGCCTTTTTTATTAAGAAAAGTATTAACGCCGACGATGGGTAGTTCGCCGGTATGTTTCAGCGTTTCGTAATACAAACTTTCTTCCTGAATTTTATTGCGCTGGTACATACGTTCCATCGCACCTAATACTCCGCCACGGTCGGTGATGCGGTCAAACTCAGTAAGCACGGCCTCTTCAACAAGATCAGTAAGCTCTTCAATGATGAAAGAACCCTGAATAAAATTTTCCGTAGTGGCACTCCCCAACTCACGGTTGATAATTAACTGTATGGCCATGGCACGGCGCACACTTTCTTCCGTTGGTGTGGTAATAGCTTCGTCGTAGGCATTTGTGTGCAGTGAATTACAGTTATCATAAATCGCATACAACGCCTGCAGTGTGGTGCGTATATCGTTGAAATCTATCTCCTGCGCATGCAGGCTCCTGCCGCTTGTTTGAATATGATATTTAAGTTGCTGGCTGCGTTTGTTTGCCTTGTATTTGTACTTCATTGCCTTGGCCCAAATGCGTCTCGCTACACGGCCAATTACACTGTATTCGGGATCCATTCCATTGCTGAAAAAGAAACTAAGGTTGGCCGCAAAATCGTCAATGTTCATTCCGCGGCTCAGGTAATATTCCACATAAGTAAACCCATTACTTAAAGTAAAAGCCAACTGCGTAACAGGGTTGGCGCCTGCTTCTGCAATATGATACCCGCTGATGGAAACACTGTAAAAATTACGCACTTTTTCATCAATGAAATACTGCTGCACATCGCCCATTAATTTCAATGCAAATTCAGTGCTGAAGATGCAGGTGTTTTGCGCCTGGTCTTCTTTTAAAATATCGGCCTGAACTGTTCCTCTTACCTGTGACAGAGCATTGGCTTTTACCTCTTCATAAATAGCAGCGGGCAGAACTTCATCACCACTAAGGCCCAGTAAGTGTAAGCCCAATCCATCATTGCCTTCTGGTAATCTTTCGGGTGAAGATGGATTGTAATACGTTGGCTTAAGAAGGGTTTTATATTTTTCTCCTGCAATCTTTTTTACTTCCTGCCAGAAACCGAGTTCTGTTATTTTTTTCTCGCATTGCTGGTCAATAGCGGCATTCATAAAAAAGGCAAGTATGATTGGTGCCGGGCCATTAATGGTCATGCTTACAGAAGTTTTGGGGTCGCAGAGATCAAAACCGCTGTAGAGTTTTTTTGCATCATCTACGGTGGCAATACTTACACCGCTATTACCAACTTTACCATAAATATCTGGTCGCTTTCCGGGGTCTTCACCATAAAGCGTAACTGAATCAAATGCGGTGCTTAATCTTTTCGCTGGCTGGCCAAGCGACACATAATGAAAACGTTTATTGGTACGTTCCGGGCCGCCTTCTCCGGCAAACATTCTTGTCGGGTCTTCACCTTCTCTTTTCAATGGAAACACACCTGATGTAAATGGAAATAATCCCGGTGCATTTTCCTGTGCCTGCCATCTTAATATATCGCCCCAGTCTTTATGTTTGGGCAGAATAACTTTTGGTACACGTGTGCCTGAAAGGCTCTTTGTAAACATTGCCTGACGGATGATTTTATCCCTCACTTTGTATTCATAATAATCGGCTTCGTAAGCTTTTAGTTTTTCGGGCCAGTGATGCAGCAACTTTTTACTTACCGGTGTTTGCTGGTCTTCGTAAAATTTTATCTGCCTTTTTATCGCTTCAAGTATGGTTGCATCCGCATCCCCTTTCTCTAAAGTTTGCAATGCGCCATGCAGTTGATATAATTTAGAAGCTATGGCTGACTGATCTTTTACCAATTGATCGTAACCCCTGTTGTTCTCTGCAATCTCTGAAAGATAACGTACACGTTTGGGGGGAATAATTAATGATTTTGTTGTACCCGCAGCATCACTTGCTTTTTGAATATCAGATATATTGATCGTACCAAAAACCGTGTTGGTTTTGGTTTCTATTGCTTGTATTATTTTGGCAAACAATTCATTTATTCCGGGGTCATTAAACTGTGCGGCAATGCTGCCAACAACTGGCAGTTCTTCATCTTTGGCAGTCCATAGGTTATGGTTGCGTTTGTACTGTTTGCGCACATCATGCAAAGCATCAAGTGCACCGGCTTTATCAAACTTATTAATGCAAACCACATCTGCATAATCGAGCATGTTGATCTTCTCTAACTGAGATGCAGCGCCATATTCAGGTGTCATCACATACAGGCTTACATCGCAGTGATCAAGAATAGAAGCATCGCTTTGACCAACACCTGCGCTTTCTAAAATAATAAAATCATATCCAGCTTCTTTACAAATATCAATCGCTTCCTGCACATGCGAACTCAGCGCCGTGTTATCATCACGTGTGGCAAGTGAACGCATATAAGCACGCCCATGAGAGATGGCATTCATGCGTATCCTGTCACCCAATAATGCACCGCCCGTTTTTTTCTTTGATGGGTCAACACTTATAACAGCGATGGTTCTATTTTCAAAACTGGTTAAATATCTTCTTACAATTTCATCGGTTACACTGCTCTTGCCTGCGCCGCCGGTTCCCGTAATACCGAGTACAGGAATTTGGAATTTGGTTTTTGCAATTGGTGAAACAGCAGCAATATTATTCTCTGCATTCGTTATTGACCTTGCCACTTTGCGCACATCTTTTACTTCGCCCAAGGTCATGGGGCTTTTATATTCGCCATTGCCATTGAGCGAATAATCGCATTGGTTAATTACATCTTCAATCATTCCTTCAAGGCCAAGCTTGCGCCCATCATCGGGAGAATAAATTTTAGTAATCCCATATTTGTGCAACTCTAAAATTTCCGATGGCAAAATGGTGCCGCCACCACCGCCAAATATTTTTATATGTCCGCAGCCGTTTTCCTCCAGCAGGTCTTTCATGTATTTAAAAAACTCTACATGGCCGCCCTGGTAACTGGTAATGGCAATGCCTTGCACATCCTCTTCTATCGCGGCTTCTACAATTTCACGTACGCTGCGGTTATGGCCCAAATGAATAATCTCTGCACCCTTGCCCTGCATAATGCGGCGCATAATATTAATCGCTGCATCATGACCATCAAAGAGGCTGGCTGCAGTTACAATTCTTACTTTATTTTTTGGCGTATATGGCATAGTGGTAATTTCAATGTGCCACAAATTTAGGCTTTTACCAGTTGCCGTTAACAGGCGTTAGTTTGAAAGGTTGGATTAATGCATACCTCTTTTTTTCTATCCATTTTTTTTTAGCCAAACAAAGGGCCGTCTATGAAGCTTTACTTGCGTCGCACTCTTGTACAGTTGAATTTTGAATTGAGCTTTTATCGAAGCGGAAAATAGGATTTACAAATTTTATTTGTGTTGCAAAAGGATTGAATATTATTTCGATTCAAGTTTTTAATCGTAGATAGAAGGTCTTCTATCGAAAGATTCATTTATTTTAAATTTTCCGGTGCGAGGTTTATCTGAAACATTTATTAATATTTTACGCCCTTCCATTTTCTTTACTGCTAATCTTACTCTTCGTTTAAAATCCTCAAATCCTTTAAAAACATTTGCATTTCCAGATTTTGTCCATAAAGTATTACCAATCAGATTAGCACTTGGGTATAAATCTTTTGAATAGTTATTAAACTCATAGATACAGGCCAGGATTTCTCTTGCTTCTTTATTTAAGGAATCAAAATCTGCACCGAAAATTTTTCTTAGCTGTTCAATAAAATCCTTTTTAAATAATTCCCTGTCAATTATATAAACGGGGTATAGTTCTTTGCTGGTATGATGTTTAAAAATTAAGCTACAATCTTCCAATGAATTTATTACTTCAAGATGATTATTGTCTTTTGTTAAGAGTATTGTGTATCTGTCATTTTTATTTTCCTGTTCGGATTTATAAAAATAAGAGAGTACAAGTTTTTGTTCTTCTGTGATCTCCTCACCTCTTAATTTTCTTTCAATGTATCCATTGTAGGTATTAAATAATGCTTCCATTTTCTCATCTAAAAGCTTACCCTTTTTAATAAAAAGCGAAAGCTCATTTTTAGAATGAAACTTATAATATGGTAAATCAATTTTATTGTCCAAAGCATCATTAACCAAATTACTCATACCTCTTGACTTGCCTTCCCACTTATCAAAAACCTTCAATATGTCTGCCAGTTTTGGGTTACGTGGTTTTGAATCAGGAATAATTTTTCTTATTGGTATATTACCAGTTAAATCTTCAATCAATAGTAGTTCTTTGAATGAACCGGGGTTTCTGATTTCGATAAATTCATTAGGCTTAATGTTAACATTTATATATTTATCTATACTATAGTCTCTGTGGGCAAGTGCATTATTTATTGTTTCCCTTAGTAGTTGTTCAGGATATTCAGGCTTGCTTATCCCTCCCCGTTCAATTGATACACCAACCTGGATATTTTTCAATATATATCCAAAGCTTTTTTCCATAAGTGGAATTACATTATCTATAAGCGATTTTTTATCCTGAGCTACATCAAATGGAGTATCAACAAAGCCATCAACCTGAGATCTCCATCCCAAAAAGTCCTTAACGTTTTTACCACAAACCAACATCCCCAAAGTAGTTACCTGATTTCCGAGAATGAATTTTTTTCTGGAAAGGAATGATTTGGCATCATCAATTCCAGCTTTTATTGTTTCAACCTTTGTTTCACGGTTTAAAAGGTGTATGTATCCATTTAATTTGTCAATATCTATGTCATCTAAAGTGGTATCTTTTACAATTCGTAACTCTCTTGCATTCCTTATTTCTTCTTTGAACTCTTCTTGTGCAGTAATTTGATTC
>JANXWM010000619.1 GCA_025351145.1 Chitinophagaceae bacterium | reverse complement strand
CTTTGGTTCATTATCAGCTTCAGTCCCGGCAGACGTTTTTCAATTTGGCTTTTGTTGTTAATTTGTACTTTTATTTTTTAATTTAGCTGCGGCCCGGACAAGACCAGCTTTGAATTCCCGTACTTCGCAAATGCAGACCGTTGTGGGCAAGTTTAGGGACACACCAAAATGATTTTCAAATTCCTTAATATTGACAACTCAAAAAATGCTTATGACTAATGAACTTAAAACAGAAATTGACAATTGGCTTAATGAAGAAACTTTAGAAAAAAGAGAATGCGAAAAATTAAATCTTTCGTTGTTAGAAGGAGAAGAAACTTATAAACTGACAATAACGTTAAAGCTTAATACCAAACAAAAAAGTAAAATAATAACAAGGTCTCGACTATTTACAACTTTTGCGCAAAACAATACTTCTCTAAATTCCAAAATAGACATTAATCGTTTTAGAAAATTTGTTGACGTTCTTGAAAAAGACTTTTTTGATGAGCAAGAAAAAGCAATCAATGAATTAACTGACTTATAAACCTTACACAATGAAGCCAAAACATTCAATCCTGATTCTAAAAAAACTATTTTTATTCAGTTTTATTATTTTTTTATTTACTAACTGCGGCTCAAACTCAACGGACCTTTCGCCAATTGTAGGAGACTACATGTATGTTACCACAAAAACGATGGGCGGCTATGAAATTAAAGGAACATGGAAACTTAATATAACAAAAAACGGCGATGGAGATTATTCTTATACCATTGTAAAAACCATTAATGACCAAATGTATGGAGGCAATCCTAAAAGTGAAACATCAAATGGAAAATTTGCCACAACTCTTGATAATAGTAATGATTGGTATCTTATTGGTTATGGCAATGCGCATATTTCAATTCCATACGGTGGTTTCAAAGAAGCACCAAGTGAAATTACTATGTATGGTGATGGCGACCCAAAACTATTTATAAGACTTTATGCAAATGCAGAACCATCTAATTCAACTTCGCTAAATCCAACTCCTGTAAATTTTTCGGATGCGAACTTCAATCCATTGAACTTTTTGATGGGGCAAAGTTATAATCTCAATAAAATTCTACAACAAATGAGTTATGATTACGCATTGATTAGACCAATAAATCACAATAAATATTCTCAATTCAACAATATTAATATAAACACAATACCATTAGGAAAATCTTCGGACATGAGTTTAGATTGTGATACATATTTTACAGATATTAAAAATGGTGCACCATTATATGAAGTGCATTTAGAACAAATTCGAAGGAGGAACAGATTTGCCGATGGAGGATTAACAAGAGACCAAGTGGGAGATGGTTACGATTATGCTTATTATGATGCACTTGTTTCTACAAATTATGTTTTGCTTTATACTAACTCAAGTTTTTTAGCTATCCCAGCCAAACCTGAATCTAATTGCGATTTCCTAATGAACATTTATAACATCTCATCCATTTTTAAAAATCAAAGCCTGCCAAATGAAATTGACACGAACGAACATGTTTTAGAACTTGCTAGTCAAAACATTGATAATGCAAAAGAAATTCCTGTTTGGCAGAGTCGTTGGTTTAAATCACTTGAAAAATCTAATCCTATACCAGATACAAATTCACAAGTAGAAACTCCTGATACACTTGAACAAAATGAATACATACAAACAGAAGATAATAATCAAACGCAAGAACAAAATCAAAATAGCGATACTGACAAAGAGCAAGTGTATAAGTCAGGATACTACATTACTAATGGTAGCGAAAATCATAAAGTTTATTTTTACAATGCGCCAGACAATTCAACTCGTCGAAGTGCTTATATTAATTCACAAGAAGAAGTTTTCATTCAAAAGGTTGTTAATGGTTTTGGATACATTGAATTTACAAATGACAAAGGAGACAAAAGTATTGGATGGCTGAACATGAACGACTTAATCTTGAAACCATAATTTATGAACAAGAAAACCTGCCCACAACACATGTATTGCCAAAAGCGGGGCAGACATTACGCAGCATCAGCAGTTGTTTCTCTATTCATCTTCAGTTATCAGGGTGACGGAATTCTATCAGCTACAAATGTTATCTTCGGCAATAGAATATAAATCAGCTTCGGTATCGGCTGACGGAACACAGAATATCCCGCCTTCGGCAATACTTTTTCGTTGTGCGTAATATTATGACCCTACGATTTTCAATAGCATTACTATTTACAGCCTTGACAATTCAATCTTATTCTCAGGTTAACTTTGGCATACTTAAGCAAAAACTTCGGCCCATATTCATTGACACGACAAGAGAA
>JANXWM010000597.1 GCA_025351145.1 Chitinophagaceae bacterium | reverse complement strand
ATGATGATGCAGCACAGCCTGCTGCCCGAAGCATCAGAACAATTATCAGCGGTATTGCAACGCGATCACGGCAACACAAAAGCCTTAAGCGGATTATCAGAAATTTATGTAAAACAAAATAAATATTCAGCCGCCATTATTTTGTTTGAGCAATTGCAGAACCAGCATGCCTTAACCTTCGATCATAAAATAAAATTTGTACGCTGCCTGCTTAAAGAAAATTCTATTGCACAGGCTAAAGACCTCTATGCACAGGCATTGAAAGAGCAACCCCAATTTCGTGATGCAGAAATTGATGCAGTGCTGAGAATGACTGGCATGGAAACAGGTATGGATGCAGACAGCCTGCTGGAAGAACTTTCTTCAACAGGCAGTTATTTTATGGAGAAGCCCACCATAAAATTCAGTAATGTGGGCGGCATGCAAAAATTAAAGAATGAGATTTCACTAAAAATCATTCAGCCATTAAAAAATCCTGAGCTTTATAAAGCATTTGGTAAAAAGATTGGCGGTGGTATTTTAATGTATGGCCCTCCCGGTTGCGGTAAAACTTTTTTAGCCAAAGCAACAGCAGGAGAAATCGACGCAAAGTTCATCAGCATTGGTTTGCACGATATACTGGATATGTGGATGGGCAACAGCGAAAAAAACCTGCACGAAGTTTTCAAAGCTGCCCGGCAAAATACGCCCTGCGTTTTATTTATTGATGAAGTTGATGCACTGGGCGCAAGCAGAAGCGATATGCGACAATCAGCGATGCGGCAGATTATCAACCAGTTTCTTGCAGAACTCGATGGTGTAAAAGACAATAACGAGGGTGTGCTGATACTTGCTGCAACCAATGCGCCGTGGAGCGTTGACAGTGCCTTTAGAAGGCCCGGCCGTTTCGACAGGGTAATATTCGTGGCGCCACCTGACGAAGAAAGCAGGAAAGATATTTTGCTCTCCTTACTTAAAGATAAACCTGCAGAAAAAATTGATGCAATCGATATTGCAAAACTTACGCAGGGTTATTCAGGTGCAGATTTAAAAGCAATTATTGATATTGCCATTGAAAGCAAATTAGAAGAATCATTTGCAAAAGGTTCATTGCAGCCCATTGCACAAAAAGATATTTCAAAAGCGGCAAAGCAACATAAAGCCACCACTGCTGAATGGTTTAGCACCGCACGCAACTATGCTTTGTATGCAAACGAAACCGGCTTGTATGATGAGATACTGCAGTACATGAACATAAAGAAATAACCAGCAGTAACGAAGATGCACCTGAAGGCAAAAGCTGAGTTATATTCAGGAGTACAAGAGTGCGACGCAAGAAAAGCTAAATAGTAATAATTAGTTGGGTACATAATAAAAAATTGGTTTAAGGCAACAGGTATATGAGTGATCTTAATAAACAGCAATACATTGAACGGGCAAGATTATTACTGCATCAGAAGCGGTATAAAGATGCTGAAGCGCAGGCTGGCTTTGTGTTGCAGGATAACCCCAACGATGCCGATGCTTTACAGATCATTGGCCATTGCAGACTTGATGCAAGACAATACGATGAAGCGCTGAAAATTTTTCAGCAGTGTTTGGGTATAGTGCCCGATGATGATTATGTGCATTATTTAATTGCATTTTGCTGGTACCGCAAACAGGAACTTGATACATCGCTGCGCTTTCTTGAACAGGCCATTGGCTTGTTCCCTTACAACGCCGGTTACTTTTCTTTGCTATCGAATATTTATGCAGCGCAGCGCAAATATGCGGATGCACTTTATGCAGCGAACCAGGGTTTGGCAATAAACTCAGAAGATATTGCCTGCTTAAATGCACGGTCTGCCGCGCTGTTTCGCCTCAACAAAAAAGATGAGGCTTACGAAACGATCAACGAAGCGCTGAGTATAAATCCGGATGATGATTTTACGCATACCAATTATGGCTGGCATTATCTTGAAAAAGGAAAACACAAACAGGCTTTTGAACATTTTAAAGAGGCATTGCGCATAAACCCAAACAGCAATTCGGCGAAGGAAGGTTATAAGTCGGCGCTAAAATCGAAGCTGCCTTTTTACCGGTGGATTCTGCAGTACAGTTTGTGGATGAACCATCAAAACAGGACCGTTCGCCTCATCATGATCTTTGGTTTGTGGGGTGTAGTGCGGGTGATTGCATTTGCAGGCAAAGGCTCACCCTCATGGTGGAAATATGTATCGGGCGGGCTCGTTTTATTGTATGTTTCGTTCGTATTAATGTCGTGGCTGGGCAACTCTTTGGCCAACCTCTTTTTACTAACTTCCAAACACGGAAAACTTGCGTTAACTGACAGTGAGAAGAGCAGCGCTAAAGCAGTTGGCATCTCACTTCTAACCGGTATTGCACTGCTTGTATGCGGCATATTACTCGATAAAAAATACCTGTATGCAGGCGCTCTTGTTTGCTCATTTTCTATACCGTTGAGCTTTATAGATTTTCCTGTAAACTGGTTCAAAGGCAGCGGCAGGCAGGTAACAGCACATATCATGCTTTTATTGGGTATTCTTACTGCTATCCTCATTTTCTTTAACGATGATGCCGCATTGTTTGCGGGCATTTTGTATTTTGTATTTTTTGTAGGTTATATGTGGAGTGGTTCAATAAGTAGTTTAAGAAAATAATTTTTGTACCGGGCAAAAGTAATTTTACTGATCGTTCCTTGCGTCGCACTCTTGTACGGTTGGATCGTGAATGAGCAATATATGAATTTTAATAAGGTAACAGTGATTTCATTAACCCATAAACTTTCTTTAGTGTTGAAGTTTGTAAATATAAAAGTGAGCTTATTGGTTCTTTTCCTGTCACTAATTTTTTCTTCATCTTGCGGGGTCCCCGGACGTAATTATAAATTTTCTGACGTTAATTTTAAAATAGTAAAAACAGATAATGACTTTTTAAGTCAACGCTATCGAATTTCAGGTGACACAAACAACAATATTGCTTTAATGGAATTTGATGTTGTTTATGTTAACGGGAGCAACGGTCTTTTTCGTTCGAGTATAGAACCTGGTCAAGAAGGGATTGAAAACAAGATTAAGACCATTTCGATTTATGCTTGGGATAATCAAAATATCACAAATAAATTTTTGGGATTAAATTTCAAGGAACAAAATTTTAGACTCAATGAAAATCCATTGAGGCAGGATCCTTATAGTCAATCCAAAGACTTACTATCATATAAAAATTTCGACGATTTTAAAGAGAGTATAAATTTGAAGAAAAAGTATTCAACCGGAACAAACATTGATAATCCCATTCTTTTAAGTGTTCCTGACATAATTATAAAAAATCCATTTTATTTTAAAATGTATTACGAAAATGGAGATTCATTAATAAAGAGAATTGATCTAAGTAAAGACTCAGTTCCCATAGTTCAAATCTATTAAATCAGAGTAACAAAAGGAGTTATCTTTCATGCAAACAACACACATTTGTCTCTGGAGCAGTCCGCGAAATATATCTACCGCCATGATGTACTCATTCGCACAAAGGCCCGATACCATTGTATTTGATGAACCTTTGTACGCACATTACCTGCGTGTAACCAATGCAGAACATCCCGGCAAAGAAGAAACATTGCAGTCTCAGGAACAGGATGGCGAAAGGGTTGTGCAGGATATTATTTTAAGAGAATATAATCAGCCAGTTGCGTTCTTTAAACAGATGACACATCACCTCGTAGAGCTGAATGAAGATTTTTTATTGAAGGTTTCTAACATCATTTTTATACGCGACCCAAAACAAATCATCAGTTCGTATGCCGAAGTGATACACGATGTAACCATGCGGGATATTGGTATGGAAAAACAATGGACGTTATTTAACCTGCTTAGTGAAAACAATCATCCTCCGGTTGTACTTGATTCAAATGAAATATTAAAAGACCCGGAAAAAGTATTGGGCAGTTTATGCGAAGCTTTACAAATTCCATTTTACAAAGAGATGCTGCACTGGCAACCGGGTGCAAGAAAAGAAGACGGCGTGTGGGCAAAATACTGGTATAACAACGTACACAGGTCAACTGGTTTTGAGAAACAAAAAACAAGCAGCAGGGAATTGCCCGGATATTTAGAACCTTTATATATTGAAAGCAAAAAGTATTACGATCAATTATATCAACACTCTATAAAAGCTTAAGAGATATGCAACAGCCATACAATCCAAAGAATGAAAACATACAGATTTTTGTAAAAGATAAACTCTATCCCCGCAAAGAAGCAAAGGTTTCTGTCTTCGACAGTTCGGTGCAGGGCGGCGATGCAGTATGGGAAGGGCTTCGTGTATATGATGGTAAAATATTTTTTCTCGATCAGCATTTAGAACGTTTACATGCATCAGCTAAAACCCTCGCCATTACTGATATTCCTTCAAAGGAATTTATTAAAGATGCCATTAAGCAAACACTTAAGGCAAATCAAATGCACACGGATACACATATCCGTCTCACCCTTACAAGAGGTGAAAAAGTTACTTCCGGCATGGACCCAAGATTGAACCAGAAAGGTTCCTGCTTAATAGTGCTGGCAGAGTTTAAACCGCCTGTATTTGATAATGCTAAAGGAATTAAACTGATCACTTCGCATATCCGCCGTAACTCGCCCATGCACCTTGATTCTAAAATTCATCATAATAATTTACTGAATAATATCCTTGCTAAAATAGAAGCCAACTATTGCGGAGCAGATGCAGGAATTATGCTGGATAATTTAGGTTTTGTCTCCGAAACAAATGACTGCAATATTTTTATGGTAAAGAAAGGAGCTTTACTTACACCTCATGCCGATGCATGTTTAACCGGTATAACAAGAGAAACGACGATCAAACTTGCTCATGAATTAAACATTTCCTGCATTGAAAGAAATATATCCATCAGCGAATTTTATAATGCCGATGAAGTTTTTATTACCGGCACTATGGGAGAACTTACCCCTGTATTTGAAATTGATGGAAGGATAATAGAAAATAAATTCAATAGCAACATAAGAGAGCTACTGTATAAGGCTTTTAAACTGCTTACAGCAACAGAAGGTGAGCCGGTAGAATGATAACAGGCATGGGGAAAATTAACGACGCAGCATTGTGCCCAAGAGGATATCCGAACGTACAAGAGTGCGACGCAAGGAAGCTTCATAGTAGTAATACAGTATGGCCTAAAATTCAAATCTTATTTCCCGTATAAAATAGATTTATTAACCAGGCAACTTTTAAAATATTTATCATGGACATGATAACACAGATTGCAAAAATGATTGATCATTCGCTGTTGCACCCAACCATGACTGACGAAGACCTTCGCCTGGGATGTGCTTTGGCAAAGGCTTACAATGTTGCAACAGTTTGCATTAAACCCTATGCCATTAAAGAAGCAAAGGAATGGCTGAAAGGTTCTGATGTATTGGTTTGTGCAGTGATTGGGTTTCCTCAGGGCAATAGTTCTATTAGTGTAAAAGTATATGAAACGGAACAGGCCTGTAAAGATGGTGCCGATGAAATTGATATGGTAGTAAATATTGGAAAAGTGCTTAGTGAAGACTGGGGTTATATAGAAAAAGAAATTGCTGCTATTGTACACGTAACCAAACAGCACAAGGCTGCATTAAAAGTAATTTTTGAAAATGATTTTTTGCCTGAAGATTCTTTTAAAATAAAGCTTTGTGAAATATGCAGCAAGCTAAATGTTGAATTTGTAAAAACATCTACCGGCTATGGTTTTGTAAAAGGCACCGATGGAAAATACAGTTACGAAGGTGCAACAGAACATGATCTTATTTTAATGCGTAAACATAGTGCGCCTGGTGTTCAGATAAAAGCCGCAGGCGGTGTAAGAACACTTGATGACTTGTTGAAGGTGGAAGCTTTGGGTGTAACAAGAATTGGCGCAACTGCAACTGCTGCTATTATTGAGGAAGCTAAAAAAAGGTTTGGCATTGAAGGTGGTTCGGCAGCTTTTATTGACACCAACACAAAGGGTGGTTATTGATATTTGGTGCCGGCCAATCAGCAAAAAAATATTATGAAAGATGTTTTAATATTTTTTTACCGCGGCTTTTAAAGGCTGCTGTTTCATTGTTCCAACGGTCTTTAATAATGAGTTTTAGTTCCCGTTGTATTTCGGGATAATACTTACTGAGGTTATAGAGTGTTGTAAGCGAAAACGCTTTGATAGCAATAGGTGTAGCAGGATTTTCGATAAAATTAAAACAAGCATTCATTACTTCACCGTGCAATGGTTCGGGTATCTCAATACTTTCAAGAATACGAACACTGTTGCGTATAACTGCGGCATGCACATCTTTTCTTTCTAACTGCGCAACAAGCACTTTTATATAGGGCTCAATAATTACCGGATTCTTCTTTGCTGCCCAGCTTACACTCCATGCAGCTCGCTGTGCAAGCCTGTATTCATTCGCAAGAAAGCACTGCATTAACTCCTTAAAATATTTTGGAGAAGAGCATGCATACCCGGCTACGAGAAGTGCTTTCGTTTTGTTTTGCGTTTGATCTTCAAGTAATGCTTCTTTTATATTCATTATGTCACATGCAAAAATATTGTTCTTCAACCATTTATTTACTTGCTCAAGTTGTTAAAGAAAATAATTTACAGTATATGTGAATGCGATTTTGCAAAAGAATTTATTGCTGCTTATTATCTTCAGCGATATATTTTGCAATGGTATCCGGGTTCATATACCGTTCGTGTTTTTCATCGTTTTTATATATATTGTCTACCCCGCGCCAATCATGCACATGCATTTTCGTACGCACATAGGCACTGTATTTTTCAAGCTGTTTACCAAGGCCATGATTAATGCAGATCATGTCCGTATGGTATTCCATGCTGTCAATAAATTTTTGCGACAAATGCCCCCACAAATTTTGTGCGCTCTGCCACATATTCTTGCTTTTAAAATCTACCACATGCCCAAGCTCGTGGCCCATAATGCCAACCTGTTCATCGTAATTAAGGTTGCTGTATAAAAGATGCGAAAGTGTATCGATAGTTTTGTCGCTTATAGTAATTACATAAGCCCGCCTGTTTTTAGATTTAAAGAAACTTGTAAATGCAGGCCTTGTTTTAAGTGGTGTGTATGCATGTTTTATGCGCCAGGTAATTTTTGTATTTTCCAGTTCAGGGTAATGCGAAAGCGCATCGGTTATCGGGGCTTCAAATGCAGCAGGGATTTCTTTGTTGGGGCTATTGCTATGGGTTGTTATAGCAACAGACTTTTGTTCAGTTTGCTGTGCATTTATCAACCCGCATTTTAGTATGCAGATAAAAAACAACATACTTATGTAAACCTTTCTTACCATGGTTATCAGACCTGCAATATCAGGCCAGATTAATTTGGTTGCCACAAGGCATGCAAGTATAACTTTCCGTTAACAGGATCCCGCAGCACCTGCAATTCTGAGCCAGTATTATTTGACACTTTATGTTTTCGCTTATTAACCCGGCCAAAGAATAAATATGAAGCTTTCGTTGCGTCGCACTTTTGTACGTTCGGAACAATACTGAGCAAGCAGCGGTCAGTTGACAGGCTTCAGCAAATAACCGTAGTACCATCCTATTGTCTTATCTGAATGCTGATAGCTGATTGATGAAACCTGTTCATCAGTACAAGAGTGCGACGCAAGAGGTGATGCCATCTTTACTTCTGTTTGGCTCAAAAATATCTAAATGAAATACTATTCTCTGTCAAGATTGCAAAAGCGTAGTGCAGCTTTTTGGGTAAGGTTTACTAAATTAAAAACCCCGCTAACAAGCAGGGTTTTTAATTACTTACAGCCGGACAAATTATTTATACAAATAGTTAAGCGCTGTTTTATCATTTGCGTTGAAGGGGCGGTTGCTGCCATCTGTGCAGGCAAGCATCCAACTGTTTGGATCGCCACCTGTGGCTGTGCCTGGAATATAGATTGCGCCTACTCCCGCAGACCCTTCATTTGATCTGAAACCACCGCAGCTATACGCACGGTTTTTATAATCCGTGTGACGGAAACCAATTGTGTGGCCTATTTCATGAGCAAGGATTGTACCCAGCCACTGAACACTTGGGTTGGTACCAAAAGTACCTGCCCTGTTGTTGATGGTAATTTTGTTAGGGGGATTCCCGTTTGCATCAGGAAAACCTGAAGACTGGCCTAATACGCCGCCGCCGCCAAGGTCAGCACCTGTTACACCAATTGCTCCGCCGGATGCCACTCTTTGAAAAGTGATACGAAGGCCCATTGCATTGTATCGTGCAATAGCCGTATCTGTTGCTGTAGTCCAGATTGCATCGAGGTTTGAAACAGAAATAGTAATGGTGCGGGGTAAGCTTTTAATGAGGTTTGTGGTGCGGTATTGTTCTTCATCACCAACCCTTAGCATAACACCCATGTTTGGATGGGTAAGGTCTTCAGTTGATAAAAAGATGTCGTTTTCTACACGGTAGCCGCCATCAACTTTTTCTACACCGTCAGTGCTGAAGCCCTGAGCTTTTATCTGGTTGATTACTTCAACAGGAATTGCATTAGCGTTAACTGTGGTTTGGGTCTTATTTTCCTTTTGGCAGGCAAAAAGGATTGTACTTAATGCTACACCTGTAGCCAATGTTTTGAAATTACTTTTCATTTAGAACTTAGTTTTAAAAGATTTCTTAATGTTTTTGATTAGGTGATTTTTTGACTGTAAGACTATAAATGTATATCTTTTTCAAATTAGAAAATTTGCCTGAATATCAAAAGGAGAGCGTTCTTCAAGAGATAAGAAAATTTGCTGCCCGGCATGAGGTTTAAGCCAATCAATTATTTAAATAATACGAATACGTGATAGAAAAGTTTTAAAAGAATAGGCTTTTTAAAAGAAATTTATCAAAGGGCTGAGCAAATTAAATTTCAATTAAACTATTGATCGTTAGTATTTATTTAGTTTCAAGGTTAAACAACGAATCAACAAACTCGTGTTTGTCAAATACAATGAGATCAGTCATTTTTTCACCCACACCAATATATTTAACAGGTATTTTAAACTGATGTGCTATGGCCAGCACAATACCGCCTTTTGCTGTGCCATCTAATTTTGTAATAATCATAGCGGTTACATCAGTTGCTGCTGTAAAGTGCCTGGCCTGTTCAAGTGCATTTTGGCCTGTTGAGCCATCAAGTATTAATAACACTTCGTTGGGAGCAGCAGGAACCACTTTGGTAATTGCCCGTTTTATTTTTGTAAGCTCATCCATAAGATGCGCTTTATTGTGAAGGCGCCCCGCAGTGTCAATAATTACAACATCAATACCCCTGGCAACAGCGCTTTGCACTGCATCGAAAGCAACAGCAGCAGGATCACTGCCCATTGGTTGTTTTACAATAGGCACACCTGCCCTTTCGCTCCATATAGTCAGCTGGTCAACTGCAGCAGCCCTAAAGGTATCGGCAGCGCCAAGCAATACCGATTTTCCCGCATTTTTATAATTATTAGCGAGCTTGCCAATTGTGGTTGTTTTTCCTACTCCGTTTACGCCAACTACCAGGATAATATATGGAAGCTTTGACGCAGGTATTTCAAAATTTTTGTAGTTATCATCGGTGGCATCTACCAGTATGCCTTCTATCTCATCCTGCAGTATTTTATTGAGTTCGCTGGTATTAATATATTTATCCCTGGCAACCCTTTGTTCTATCTTTCCAATGATGGCAATCGTTGTATCAATACCAACATCTGCACTCACCAATGCATCCTCAAGGTTGTCCAATACCTCTTCATCTACCGTACTTTTACCGGCAATGGCTTTTGTAAGTTTAGATAAAAAGCCTTCCTTAGTTTTTTGCAAACCCTGATCGAGGCTTTCCTTTTCTTTTTTTCCAAATAATTTTCCTAAAAAACTCATGGTGATAGCAGGTTTTTCTATTTCGAAATGTATTCAGGTAATATCAGTTCAGCTTTTTATAAAAGGCATTTTGTTACCGGCATTTAATCTTAACTCATCGTTCCTTGTGTCACTCACTTGTACTAAAGAATATGATTGAACTTTGGCCTAACTGCTAAAATAAAATCATAAGTGCAAAAGAAAAAAATACAAACCTTAATAAATAAGCCGGAAACTAAATAACAGACCACAGAAAAAATACAAAAAGCTGTCCCGAAAAAATCAGAACAGCTTTAAATATAGTCATAATCAGGCAATCAATTATTTTGCAGACAGGAAATCTTTCACTTTGTCTTTGTGTATAATCGCTTCCTTAAAAGTATATGCGCCAGTTTTCGGGCTGCGAACAGGCTTAATTACTTTTGTCCAGTTTTTAGCTTCAGCAGCTGCTTTCTGGTCTTTTGTTTTAATCGCGGTTTTAGCTACTTTAGCCATAATTATTTAATTTCTTTATGAACAGTTACTTTTTTCATTATCGGATTGAACTTCTTTAACTCCAAACGTTCCGGAGTATTCTTCTTGTTCTTTTTGGTAATATAACGGCTGGTGCCGGGCAAGCCACTTGCTTTATGCTCCGTACATTCCATTATAACCTGAACCCTGTTGCCTTTCTTTGCCATTGTGTAAGCAATTTAACTTTTTTGATCAATTTAGATTTTTGTACCTGCAACCCTTAATCCCTTTATTACAGAAGCCAAACCATTTTTATTTATGGTGCGTAATGCTTCTGAAGAAACTTTTATTGTAACCCAACGGTCTTCTTCTGCGAAGAAAAAACGCTTGGTTTGCAAATTTGGTAAAAACCGGCGCTTGGTTTTAATATTCGAGTGCGATACAGTATTTCCTGTAATCGGCTTTTTTCCTGTAACCTGACATACTCTAGCCATAACATTTTTTTTCGGACGGCGAAGGTCGGGGAATTCACCGAATTATCAAAAGAAAAAGAAAATTTTTTAATTTAACTTGTTAACACTGCCTGAATAATGAAATCAATGTTGCAATTATTAAAATCATTACCGGATGAATTTTTGCTAATCAGTAATTATTCATCCCCCGGTATTGGCTGTTGAAAGCTGAACCCATATTCAAAAAGTACAAGAGTGCGACGCAAGAGGCGATGCCATGAAAAATTCAGCCTGGTTAATACCTTTAATAAAAAATGGATCCAGGCTTAAAAAGAAATAGCAATTCCTGCATTGGAAAATAAAAAACCGCCAGCTTACCGACGGTTTTTTAATATTATAGAACTTAAAAAATTAATGTCCCTGTGGCAATTGCATTGGCATCTGGCCATTTTTAGCGGCTGGAGGCGCTGCTGTAACGTTTACCACTTCAATATCAAAAACGAGGTTTGCAAAACCTGGAATTTGACCTGACCCCTGTGGGCCATAGCCAAGGAACGAAGGCACAAGAATTTTACCCTTACCGCCATTTCCAAAGTAAGGAAGCGCTTCGTCCCATCCCTGAATAACACCATGTGTTCCTACAGTAACAGGATAAGGGTCGGTGTGCCCTTTGGTAGTATCCATATTTGTGTCAAATACTTTTCCGTCGCTCTGCGAATAACCCTTGTATTTAATGTAGGCAATTTTGCCAGAATCGGCTTTCATATTTTGATCGCCGGGTGTTTCAATACTTACGTAAGCGCCACTCTTGGTTTTTACACCTTTAATACCTTTTTGCGCCATGTAATCTTCAACAGATTTAATTTCTCTTACATTTTCAAGATCCATTTCTTTCTGGTAATCGGCCATTACATCTTCCTGCTTTTTAAAAGCCTGCAAAACCTTTACTTTACAAAGAATAGAACTTCCATTTGTAAACACGATGCTATCCTGGGGATTGATCATATTTTTCTTTTTAAGTGTATCAACGCTAAGCACCGTTGTTGCGCTGTCACCGGCTCTTAACTTTGGCAAAATTTCTAAAATACTGTAGGCTGCACGTACACCGGTATCAACCTGGCCAAAACCCGGTACTTTAC
Organism: Chitinophagaceae bacterium; assembly: GCA_025351145.1. Lineage (GTDB taxonomy): Bacteria > Bacteroidota > Bacteroidia > Chitinophagales > Chitinophagaceae > Limnovirga. Next base: position 2,427 of record JANXWM010000597.1, on the reverse strand, counting down.
CGTAGGTCGATTGAAGCAGGCTGTCTGGTTTGCCTGTTCTGCCGGTGAGAACGAATTCTACATTGTATTTTACAAATCCACCAACCTTAATAGAATCTCCGCCTTTGCCGGGAAATATTTTATACACCATTCCCGATGGTGCTTTGTCGTAATTAACCTGCTGACAGGCTGCCAGTGCAATAACTGCAGATGCAGCCAAGATGATTTTTTTCATTTTTTGTTATTGTAATTGTTGTTCGTATTGTTGAATAACTTCTTTAAATTTCTTTTCGTTTTGTTCTATGCTTTCACTGCTTCTGCCACCTGCTGCGTTTTTATGGCCGCCACCTTCAAAATGGTTTCTGGCAAAAACGTTTACATCAAAATCTCCTTTGCTTCTAAAGCTCCATTTTCGCTCTTCGCTCCTGTCTATAAGCAAAGCTCCAAGTTTAATGCCTTCAATAGTTAGCAGGTAATTTACAAGCCCCTCGGTATCCCCGGTTTGAATTTGATATTTTTGAATATCCCTTTTGGGGATAATCATCATTGCCGTATTGTATTGATACAAAACCTGCAGCCTGTTTAATAAAGCATTACCTATAAACCGCAACCTGCTTTCAGATGAATTATCATAAATATGTTCAAAAATAATGCTGTGGTCGATTCCTGTTTCTTTAAGCACAGCTACGGCCCGGTGCACATCCCCAGATGCAGAAGGAAAACGGAAAGAACCGGTATCCGTCATAATACCCGTAAAAAGACAAGTTGCTATATCCTTATTTAAAAGATCTTTATGGGGAGAAGCCTCGATAAAATCGTACACCATTTCGCAGGTAGAACTCTTTAAAACATTGCTTGCGCCAAAATCAAACGCTTCTTCCTGTGGTTGCTGGTGATGATCAATCAGCACTTTTATACAAGATACTTCTGTAAGTATTTTCTCCATGTACCTGGTGCGGTGCATCACATTAAAATCAAGGCAGAAAAGAATATCTGTACTGTTGATGATCTTTTCAGCTTCCTCTTTACTGGTTTCGTAATCAAGCACTGTTTCGCAACCCGGCATCCAGTCTAAAAAGTTTGCCCAGTTGGTCGGCGATATTACAAAAACCTCATGCCCAGCCAGTTTAAGAAAATGATACAACCCAAGTGCAGCACCCATTGCATCGCCATCGGGCTTCTGATGCATGGTAACCACGATCTTCTTTCGCTGCTCTAAAAGTGAATAAACTTGCTGAACCTCTTGCATTAGTGGCGGCAAAATTGCGGGTTTCGTGCCATTTGCGCAAATCATTTTATAATTTGATATAATTATAACAATTAAACTATAAGCGCTAAGTATTTTTTAAGCCATAGGCCTTCACAGATATGAAGCTTTTCTTGCGTCGCACCCTTGTACTTTCGGATTATACATGAGCTTTTACCTAAGCGTAGATTGGCGGGCTACGCTTAGGTAAAAGCTCAGCAAAGAGCAGAAAGTATAAGAGTGCGACGCAAGGAACGATCAGCAGAAATTCCGTTGCCCGGTTCAAAATATTTTCATTTATCAAGAACCGGCTGCGCTAAATTTAACGCCCTGCATTGGATTTTGTGTATTGGTTAGCCTTACTTTTGCCGCCTAATCAAGTGAATATGAGTAACAGAACTTTTACAATGGTTAAACCCGATGCTACAGGCAAAGGCTATACCGGAGCAATTTTAGACCAGATAATTAAAGGTGGTTTTTCCATTAAAGCGATGAAGTGGTTAAAGCTTACACCTGAACAGGCCGGCGCATTTTACGAAGTACACAAGGCAAGACCTTTTTACGGCGAACTGGTTGAGTTTATGAGCAGCGGCCCTATTGTGGCAGCTATTCTTGAAAAAGAAAACGCTGTGGAAGATTTTAGAAAACTAATCGGCGCTACCAACCCCGCACAGGCCGAGGAAGGAACAATAAGAAAGAACTTTGCGGCTTCAATTGGAGAAAATGCAGTTCATGGAAGTGACAGTGATGAGAATGCTGCCATTGAAGGCGCTTTCTTCTTTTCCCGCCTTGAAAGATTTTAATTTTTTGGCAACCCTGTCGTATGGCGGGGTTGCTAATTTTCTATTGGTCGCAACAGGTAACCTTTTTGTTTAAGCAGGTTTAAGAGACCTGCATCGCCGCCCAAATGACCTGCCCCTACGGCAATCAGCAGGCTTTTGCCTTGGGTGATTGTGGGAAACTGCTCCGCCCAGTTTTTGTTGCGTTTGTTGATCATGACATCCTGCACATCCATGCTGTTTCCGCCATCGATTTTTAAACTAAATTCAAGCAGTTTATCCAGGTCCTGTTCCTTATAAAGTTTTGTCATTTCTTCTGATTCTTTTTCAGTGGAATCAATGTTATCAATGCTGTACAGCAGTTCCTGTGCCTGAAGGCTGTAAGGAATATTTTCGAGCAACGATTCCTGAAAGGCGGCAGTT
>JANXWM010000789.1 GCA_025351145.1 Chitinophagaceae bacterium | reverse complement strand
TTATGTGAAAAATCACATGGATTTATGTGAAAAATCACATGGATTTATGTGAAAAATCACATCAGATTATGTGAAAAATCACATTGTTTATTATTTGCGCGGTTTTTATTTTTACAAATCAATCAAATTTCCGAAAGGAGTAAACTTAAAAACTTAAAAAATTATGGCCAGTACATCTGAAACCGGACACGCTGTAAACATTGCGAATTTTAAAACACTCATTGATGCATGCAACAGTTTTGGTGTTGCATACAATCCCAGCAATTCGAAATTAACTGTTGCGAACATGACGACACAGTGGAACAATGCAACCACTGAACAAACCACACTTGCGCAAACAAGAATGCTGAGCAAACCAGCGATCAACAACAGAGAAATTTTGTTTGAACCAGTAAATAAACTGGTAACAAGAATTGTAAGCCTTTTAAACAGTACCGATGCAAGTGCCCAACTGAAAGCTGATGCCAAGGGTTTGGCTGATAAAGTAAGGGGCTTTGGTTTGGCTAAACCCAAAAAACCTGTTGTTAAAGGCAATCCCGATGAAAATGCAGGCACAGGAGACGACAATTTTGTAAGTAAAAGCCATATGAGTTTTGTTCAGCGTGTTGATAATTTTCGCGGACTTGTAGAATTGCTTAAAAATGAGGCGACTTATACCCCGAATGAAGCTGAACTTACCACTGCTGCACTTGATACTTTGTATACAAACCTTAAAACTGCCAATGATAGTATTGGCGGAACATTGCAAGGCGTAAATATTAAACTCATAAGCCGGGATAATGCGATTTACGACGCTGAAACAGGACTGAATGTTACGGCTGATAAATGTAAAAAGTATGTAAAGGGTTTATATGGAGCAAGCTCTAAGGAGTACGGTATGGTTAAGGGATTGAAGTTTACCACTGCAAGGTAGATGGATCGCTTTTTTGAATTCAATGTAATTGTTTTTTGGGCTTTAGTTGATAAATAGAGCAAAAAGGGGGGCTTCATGAATAATGAGGCCTCTTTTTTTATTGTTTACTGTGTGTGAATGATAACACCCTGCTGGAGATTGATAACACCCTCCGTGAATTTGATAATACCCTGTTCTAATTTGATAATACCCTGTGTGAAATTGAGAAAACCCTGCTTTAATTTGATGACTCCCTGTGCAATAATGATGATACCCTGTTTGAATTCGATAACGCCCTGTGCGAATTTGATGACATCCTGTATGAAATTAATAAAACCCTGCTTTAATTTGATGAAACCCTGTGCAATAATGATGATGCCCTGTGCGAATTTGATAATTGAGTTTATGAGTATAATGGCTATGAACTATAATATTTGTCACTTTCTTTGTCTTGATACAAAGAAAGTAACTCCGATATTCATCGCATTGGTGTCAGGTTAATTTTATTTATACATCGTTCAAATTCAATGCCTGTATGCTCATTGCCGCATGGCATTGTCCTTGCAACAGCGCTGCACCCGCTTCTTTGCTGCGATATGGCTTGCGCCATCGCAGCAATTCCGGCTTTGCCGGAACCGAATCCGCCGCGGCGGACGCCTTATGCAAGGACGGGTATTATAACGCACGATGGGAAGACAGTATAAAATCTTTGAAACCCTTTACAGCAAAATGTTTCAGCTTTTAATACTGAATTTAGCCTGATGCCAAGCGATATTCATCGGGACAGGCGGCGAAAAATCAAGGACAACATGAGAGTGCTCACGGGGGCTTTTATTGTTTTTTTTGTGTTCGCGAATCTCCTTCGTCGATTTCCGCGCATTTGTCCAGGCCAACGCACAGTGCGAAGATTGAAGCGAAGAATTGAAAAGTTGGAAACTGATGATTTTGATTTGTGTAATACTGTAACTAAGTAATTCTGTATCTTTCAATCCCGCTAACAAAAAAGCAGATTTTCACTTATGCCCTTAAGCTGGAACGAAATAAAATCGAGAGCCCTTGCCTTTACCAACGAATGGAAAGATGAAACAAGCGAAGATGCTGAAGCTAAAAGTTTTTGGGATGAATTCTTTTTCATTTTCGACCTGCGCCGCCGCAAACTCGCCTCTTTTGAACACCATGTAAAGCAACTGAATAATAAAGATGGCTATGTTGATTTATTCTGGCCGGGTACATTAATCGTTGAGCATAAAAGCAAAGGCAAAAATCTTGATAAGGCACACGGGCAGGTGCTCGATTACTTTCACGGCATACCCGATAAACAACTGCCACAATATATCCTTGTTTCAGACTTTGCACGTTTTCGTTTATACGATCTTGATAATAACACAGTAAATGAATTTACCATTGATAAACTCACAGAGAACATCGGCCTGTTTGGTTTTATTGCAGGTTACCAAAAGCGTACTTACAAAGAACAAGACCCTGTAAACATACGGGCGGCTGAACTGATGGGCCGTCTGCACGATAAACTGAAAGCAATAGGGTATAATGGCTTTGCACTGGAACGTTATCTTGTGCGCCTTGTTTTTCTGCTGTTTGCAGATGATACAAACATCTTTGATGAACGCGGTATTTTCTTCGATTACCTCGACCAGCATACCAAAGAAGATGGCAGCGACCTTGCCGCACATCTTGCACAATTGTTTGAGATACTGAACACACCAAAAGATAAACGTCTGCGCAATATTGATGAAAGCCAGAACGCATTCCCTTATGTAAATGGTAAACTGTTTGAAGAACATTTGCCTACTGCATCTTTTGACAGTGAGATGCGTAAAATACTCATGGATTGCTGCATGCTCGACTGGGGTAAAATATCCCCCGCTATTTTTGGTTCGCTCTTTCAAAGTGTAATGGATACAAAGGCAAGGCGCAATCTTGGCGCACACTATACCAGCGAAAAAAATATTCTCAAACTCATTAAGCCCTTGTTCCTCGATGAACTGTATACAGAGTTCAGCAGCATAAAAGAGAGCAAACAAAAACTGCAAAAATTCCATAATAAAATAAGCGGCCTTCGTTTCTTAGACCCCGCCTGCGGTTGCGGCAACTTTCTCATTATTGCTTACCGCGAACTGCGCCTGCTCGAAATAGAAATTATCAAACAAAGGCTAAAGCTCGAAGGCATACGGGAAGAAGTGGCAAGGGAAGCGCAGATGGATGTAAGCTATTTGGTGCAATGCGATGTAGACAGATTTTATGGTATAGAATACGAAGAGTTTCCCGCACAAATTGCACAGGTAGCCATGTGGTTAATAGACCATCAAATGAACCAGGTTGTGACCAACACCTTTGGTGATTATTATGTGCGACTGCCTCTTCGCAAAAGTGCCACCATTGTAAATGGCAATGCATTACAAACCGATTGGCAAAGCCTAATCGATCCCCTGCCATGGGAAAAAGGCGCACCCAAATACGATTACATCATGGGCAACCCTCCGTTTATTGGAAAGCAATATCAAACTGCTCAACAAAAAGCAGATATGGATGCAATATTCCATGGCGTAAATGGTGCCGGTGTGTTAGACTATGTAACCGCATGGTATATTAAAGCTGCCCAATATATGCAGCAATACAATTTTTTGAACCCAACAGAAGATACTTCGATGGAGCTTCCGTTGCGTCGCACTCTTGTACAGCAACAAGAACAGCAGCTAACAAAAGCAGCCTTTGTATCTACCAATTCCATATCACAGGGCGAACAAGTAGGCGTCTTATGGAATGAATTATTCAATAGCTATAAAATCAAAATACATTTTGCCCACCGTACTTTCAGTTGGAGCAATGAAGCAAAAGGAAATGCAGCTGTGCATGTGGTGATTATTGGTTTTGCAAATTTTGACACAAACGGTAAACTCATTTATGAATATGAAAGTATTAAAGCTGCACCGCATGAAATAAAAGTGAAAAATATTAATCCATATTTAGTGGAAGGGAAAGACAATTTTATCCCTTCGAGAAAACAACCAATTTGTAATATTCCACCAATAAATTATGGAAGCATGGCTAATGACGGTGGTCACCTGCTTTTGAATGATGATGAAAAAAATGACATCCTTTTAAAAGAGCCAGAGGCATTAAATGTAATAAGACCTTTTTTGGGATCGCAAGAATTTATAAATAAAATAAATCGATGGTGTATTTGGTTAAAAGATGTGCCTCCTAATAACTACTCGCATTTAAAAGCAGTCTTACAGAGAGTACGAGAAGTTAAAGAATATAGATTAAAAAGCACAAGGCCGGCAACACAAAAGCTTGCGGATTTCCCAATGCTTTTTGGTGAAATTAGACAACCTGAGACAAGCTATCTTCTTATTCCTGGTGTATCATCAGAAAATAGAAAATATATACCAATTGGTTTTCTCTCCAGCGATGTTATAGCAAGTGACCTCGCTAGAACCATACCTAATGCAAACCCATATTTATTTGGTGTCCTTACATCTTTAATGCATATGACTTGGGTAAAGTACATATGTGGCAGATTGAAAAGTGATTTCAGATATTCAAACAGTTTGGTATACAACAATTACCCCTGGCCTGAAACCTCAACAGAAAAACAGGTACAAGCCGTAGAAGCCGCAGCCCAACAGGTTTTAAATGCAAGGCTGCAATTTCCCAAAAGCAGTTTAGCAGATTTATACGATCCCAACACCATGCCGCCCATATTGGTAAAAGCACACCAAACCTTAGATAAAGCAGTAGACCAATGCTACCGCCCCCAAGCATTTATAAATGAAACAAAACGCATAGAATTTTTATTTGAGCTGTATGATAAATACACAGCAGGGTTGTTTGTTAACGAGAAGAAAAAGAAATAGAATTTATTTTGGCTAAAGCCAATACACTTACATTTTATTATTCAGTTGGCTAAAGCCAACTGCAATGAATCAAATGAAAATTTATTGTCATCAGCTGACTGGAATGAAAAAGAAAAAAATTCATTGCCATCAGCTTCATCTCACTGGAATAAAAAAGGAAAAATTCATTGCCGTCAGCTTCAGCTGACTCGAAAAGAAGAAACAAATTTTAAAATGGCTTTAGCCAAACAAAACAAAGCATATTAAACTTAATTTTCAAATTGAATAGTATTATTTTGGCTAAAGCCAATACACTTACATTTTATTATTCAGTTGGCTAAAGCCAACTGCAATGAGAAATTCTGGATATTTTGATTAAAACCAGTAGCAATAAATGAAGAAATATTACAACAATTATTTTCTATCAAGCAATAATCTTCATTGCCGTCAGCTTCAGCTGACTGGAAAAAGAATTAAATTCACATAAGGCTTTAGCCGAACAAAACAACACACTATGTCATTTGTAAAAATTTGGGTGCACCTGGTTTTCTCTACAAAAAACAGGATACCATTATTACACCAGGAAATAAGGTATGATGTGTACAAGCACATTATGCAAAACTGTAAAGAGAAAGAAATATTTCTACAGGCAATCAATGGCTATACTGAACATCTACATTGTTTAATTTCTTTGGGTAAAGACCAAACCATTTCTAAAGTAACACAACTAATAAAAGGTGAATCTTCTTTCTGGATTAACAAAAACAATTTAACCAAAGAAAAATTCATGTGGCAGGATGATTATTTTGCTGTTTCAGTAAGTGAATCACATGCAGATAGAGTAATAAACTACATCAAAAATCAGGAAGCGCATCATGCAAAAAAGTCATTTAACGATGAAGTTGAAGAGTTTGTAAAAAGGTACGGCTGGCAGCACATTGAAGAAATGCATTAGAGAGAGTTGGTTGCATTTTTGATTGTTTAATAAAGAAAAACAACCCACTGTTATAGCCATAAAAATCTGTGTATATGCATACAGAAACAGAAATAGATAAAATAGTAATACGGTACCTGAATAACTGCAAAATACAATATGGGGAATTGTATAGCAGTTTAGGATTATGGGGAGTGCGGCCAGACAGTATAATAAAATACCTTGGAAGCCCTGAAAGCTTTTACCATAAAAAACAACAGTATATTGATGATTTAGAAGATGCGATTGATAAGATATATAACAAGAGTATTATTGAAACCCCTGAAATTGGAGAGCAGCAATTGGAAGATGTTATTTTAGCGAAGGTGTTGCGAAACGTGAGTTGGGTTTTTGACAGAAGTGATTTTTTGCCACGCCCAATCACTAAAAATCATATTATTCAATATTTAGAGCGTAGTAAAATAATATATCAATGGAACAATGATTTTTTATGGATGGTAAAGCGATACGCGCAAAAAACAAAAGATTACCTGCTTAAATAAAATGATAATTCATAATGTTCGTTTTTAAGTATTGGGAGGGGTTGTTTGTAAAGGAGAAGAAAAAGAAATAGTTTTTATTTTGGCTAAAGCCCATATGATTAGATTTTATTGTTCAGTTGGCTAAAGCCAACTGCAATGAAAAAGGAATCTATTGTTGATTGTATTGATAATATTGCGGCTAAAATTGTTCAGTTGGCTAAAGCCAACTGCAATAAATGGGTAAACTGCAATGAATTAAAATCTTCGCTTCGGTAAAGCTCAATTCATAATCCGAACGTACAAGAGTGCGACGCAACGAAAGCTTACTAGATATTCACTTGCCGGGCCAAAAAAATTCTACTGCAAAATTTCGGTAAAAGCGAAATATTAAGCAAGGGTTTTTTTGAATAGTTATCACCAATAGAACTTTGGCGAATATGACCATCACTTATGGAATATTTTGAACAAATGCAGTAGTAGTAACCTTATTTGTAACCTCTATTTTATATATAGTTCCGTTTAATGAAACTGCAAAAAGCTCACCTTGTTCACTTTCGCCATAGCCTACAATAGCAGCAGGTATGTTTTTCTGCAGGCTTATGGCCCAGCCACCAGATCCATTTGGTTTTATTTTCCACAAATTTCCCGACCCAAAATCGGAGCATATATAATAGCCTTTAAGTGAAGGATAAGCAGCTCCCCTGTAAACATAACCCCCAATAATTGTTTGGCCACCAAATGAACTATCGTGCGGGTATGCAAAAATGGGAAACACATATTTGTTACGGCCGCTGCAACCGGCTGTATTAAAAGTATCATTTGCTTCATAACAGGGAAACCCGAAATTAGATGCTGCAGATTCTGCAGGCTTTCTAAAATTCACTTCTTCCCATTTATCACTGCCCACATCGGGTATCCATAAATCACCTGTTTGCCTGTCGAAGCTCCAGCGCCAGGCATTACGAAAACCAAAATTCCATATTTCGCCACGTTCGCCGGGGCGGTTTATAAAAGGATTATCCTTAGGTATGCTGTAGTAAGGTGAACTGTTTATGTCGGTTACATTTAAACGGAGCATTTTACCTGAAAGTGCTTTAGCATCCTGCCCCAGATTGGTTGCTTTTTTGGGATTACTGCCATCGCTTAATGTAACATACAGGTAGCCATCTTTACCAAAATGCATGTCGCCATAATGCGGACCGCCAGTACCTTTTTTAGGAATAGAAAACAGAAGACTTGCTGTACTGAGTATTACTGAATCTGGATTGGTTTTACTTACCTGGTACCGCATAAGCTTTGTACCGGTTTTATTTGTAAACAACAGGAAAAAAGTGTTGTCGGTTTTAAAGCCGGGAGAAAAGGCAATACTCCATATACCCTGGAAAATTGTTTTTTTAAGCACATTGCTAAAATCGATAAAAGGTTTTGGTAAAAGGGTTCCATTTTTATAAATGATTATTTTTCCACCCTGTTGAATAATAAAAAGGCGGCCTGTGCCATCGCCTGAATTTCTTATTTCAACGGGATTGGTAAGGTGCTGAATAAACGGTTTAAAATAAAGTTGAGGCTGTGCTTTGGCTGTATTTATTAAACAAATAATGAACACAAAACCATACAGAAAGAATGATATTAGTTTTTGTATAGTATAACTGATGCGCAATTTTCTCAAAGCAAAACACTTTAAAAGGGTTTATAATAGTAAATACAAAGGGTAGAAATTGATTTAATGCAGATAAGCCTGGCAAGCTTACTTGAAGTGCCGCAATATACGGATTGAAATTAACCCCCACCATTATACTACATGAGTGATATAATTTTTGTAAATGTAGATTTGCGGATAGTATTAAAAGGATGCTTTATATCATTAAAATATATGATTAAAAGCATTTTATGCTGTTATTGTTTTGATGAATGATCATTCGCTTTGATCTTCGCTGTGGTAAAAGCTCAATTCATAATTCGAACGTACAAGAGTGCGACGCAAGTAAAGCTTTATAGATATTCCTGAGCCGGGTCAATAAAAAAATAACTATAATTCCACGTACTGGTTTAGTTTGTTAAACTCCAGAATAGTGGTGTTGCCATCGTCGCTTTGTTTTGACATGACTACAAACTTTGCATTGAATTTTATTTCTTCGTAGGTGTATGAAGTGCGCTGCAGCACGATGTTTGAATACACATCGTCGAAGGCGCGAATAAGAATATATAATTCAAGGTCGGCGGTTTTCATGTCTTCAAAATTAAAACCCCAAAGCGGGCTTTCTTCATCAATGGGGTGCACGACGGTCCAGTTCATGGGCAGGCTGTCAACATGTTTTCGTTCAAGCGGTAATTGATAAAACTTGTAGGTTGGTTTTTCATTCTCCTGTACCTGCATACCTAATGTAACCACCGCATCAACATCGGTAAGTGTATGGTTGTTTTTGAAAGAAGCAAAGCGGAACATTAATGCTGTTTTTTCTTTAAAAGGCGTGATGAGCGCATGATCACTGAACTTAAGGTTTGCTTTTGGTTTTGAGAAACGGCCATAGATAAGACCGGTGGCAATGGCGAAGGATAAAAAGCCCGTCATGGCTTCGATGGAGGCTACAAAATTGGCTGCATCGCCAACGGGGTTTATGCGGCCATAACCAACGGTGGTAAATGTTTCTGTACTGAAAAAATAAATTTCTTTAAATACCTGCCATTCGTTTACTGCAAGCATACCGGTGAATTGATGCGCACCAATGAGCAAATAAATAAGTGTGTACAGGAGGTTAATTGCATGAAAGAAAATGACGATAACAGTAATGAATTTCCAGCGGGGCATATTAAGCATGTTGTGGAAAATGCTGAACTGCTCCCATACGGGAAGCCCCGTTTTCTTTACGTTAAATGTTCCGTCTTTGTTAATGAAACGTCCGCCAACATTTGTTGTGATGGAACTAAAACCAGTATCGTTGTTGCTTTTTAAAAAGGGATTTATACGTTTGTGTAATGCCATTAATGTATTTTTTATTAACCTTTTTTCGTGAAGGTTGTTTTAGATTATGTATGCGGTTGATCTATATTTAGTTTCATTGCCTGAATCTGTTCCTTTGTGCCAAGAATGATGACTTTCATTCCGGCAGATATGATGGTATCCTGTGGCGGGTTGATGATAAACTTGCCTTCGATATTTTTTACACCTATACAGTTAACCCCCGTTTTTTTCCAGTCCATTACCAGCTTTAGTGGCTGCCCCCTTAGTGCATGCGGCAGTTTTTCGTAGCCAACAGATTCCATGCTGATGCCTTCTCCTTCTTCGCCGGAGAGGTAATCAATAAACTCCACTACATCTGGCTTCGATACCAAAGTAGCCATGTGCATGCCGCCGATTTTATCGGGCATAATGATATTATCTGCACCGGCTTTTTTAAGCTTTGGTATTGAGTTTGACTGTGAAGCACGGCTGATAATTTGTATTTCGTGATTTAATGACCGGGCAGAAAGAACGATAAAGACATTATCTGAATCGTTGGGCAGTGTTATGATCATTGCCCTTGCTTTTTCTATGCCTGCGGCTACAAGCGTTTCATCTTCAGTTGCATCTTTATTTATATAAATCAATGAAGGATCCTCTGCCAGTAGCTGGTTAACAGGATTCATATTATTTTCAACTACCACAAACTTTACTTTGTGGGCTTTTAATGTACGTGCTGTTTGCTGGCCATTGCGGCCAAAACCACAAATGATTACATGGTTATTTAAGCTTGCTATATCCTGCATAAGTTTACGGTTTTTGAAATAGTTTGTCATATCGCCGCTTGCCATGTATTGCGTTAATTTAGCAAGGGCATAAGTAAATGTTGAGAAGGAACCAATAATAAGAATGATGTTGAAAATTTTACCATCAGCACTTAATGGATGCACTTCGGTATAGCCAATAGTTGTTACGGTTATAACCGTCATGTAAAGTGCACTAAGAAAATCATAATGCTCAATAATCATGAAACCGGCAGTACCGATGAGCATGATGATTAATATTATGCCGAACCAGTATAATAAACTGAATGGATTTTTCAATTAGTTCGATTTGCAATAAAGTTATGAAGCAAATTCAGTTTTTGAATTGTTTATTCGAATACCCAGCAAAGTAAAACCCGCACTTGATAACAGGCAGGTGCCAGCCAATACCCAGCAAAGTATATTGTAACCTGCATGCTGAACTACCTGGCTGCCGAGTGTAGGTGCGGCAATTTGTGCAATGCTCCATGCAATTGTGTACATGCCTGCATATTGCCCACGGTTTGTTTCTGTAGTACGCCTTATCCAAAAAGAATTCATGAAAGGCATGGAGAGGATTTCTCCAATGGTCATTATAGTAATGCATAAGGCTGCGGCCCAGCCGGCAGATGGAAAAATATTATGCAATGCATAGCCTGCACCAACTAATAAAACACCAATTCGGATAAAAGAAGTTAACGGTTTAGTACCCTCCAGTGAATATACCAGCACCATTTCTATAAACACAATAATTAAACCATTCAATGCCATTAACAAGCCAATAAACTGTTCATTCAGGTGCCATTGTGTTTTATAAAAAACCGGCAATATGGTAAACAACTGAAAGAAACATGCGGCAAATAATATGGTTAAAAAAATAAAGGCAACATAAATTTTATCTTGATAAGCAGACCGCCCTGCAGGTGCATGTTTTTCTGTTGCATATTTGGTTCCGCTTTTTACATAAGGCAACAATTTTAATAAAAGAAAGGCAGCAAGTATATTGGTACAACCATCTACCCAAAACAAAAGATGATAATTTACCGATGCAAGGAAACCCCCCAAAGCCCCGCCCACGGCCCATCCTAAGTTTATAGCAAGACGGTTGAGCGAATAAGAACGCGTTCTGTTTTCAGGTTTGCTATAAAATGCAATGGCAGTTGCATTGGCCGGGCGAAAAGATTCATTGCATAGACTTAATATAAATGTGCCAATGGCTAACGAAGTAAATGTATGCAGGTAACCTACTGCTGTAAACATTATACCACCAAGTAATAATGATGTTACCTGCACCTGGTAAAAGCCAAACTTGTCGGTTATTCTGCCGCCGATAAATGCACCGGCAATTGCACCTAAACCAAATAGCCCCATAATTAACCCTGCTTGCGTAATGCTAAAACCAAGCGATTGGGTGCAATAGATCGTCATAAAAGGAACCACCATAGTGCCGCTTCGGTTAATAAGCATTACCAGCGACAGGTACCACGTTTTTTGCGATAAGCCCGAATATGCGTCTTTATATAATTGCCTTGTAGTTGAAAGCATAAATTGATACGCGAAAATAATTGAATGCAAAGCCAGGGCAATGATATTTTTACTAATGGAAAATTACAGTGTTGAAATTTCTATGAGCCGCACTTAAATAATTCTATGAGGCTTTACTTGCGTCGCACTCTTGTACTGTAGTAATTTTATTCATCTTTTACCGAAGCATAGATTGAAGCAATATAAATAAATAGCTGTTGCATCAGGGCTGTTGAAAGCTGCGTCATTTTCCAAATGTACAAGTGTGCGACGCAAGGAACGGTCAGTTTGTATTCCTCAGCCTGGCTCAAAAAAATTGCCTTTCTTTTTTTATATGAGCTGGGTTTACAAATCTGTTTAAATGCATTTTATTTTTACTGAAATGAAAAAAGCCGAACATGAATGAACGGCTTTAATAAACCAAAACCAACTGCTATGAAAAAATTAAAGAATTGCTATTTCTTTTGGTGATGCTTTTACTTCTTCTTTTTTTGGCAAGAGAAGCTGCAGAATGCCATCATTGTATTTAGCTTCAATAGCATCTGCATTTATTTTATCATCAACACTAAAACTGCGTTTAAAACTGGCAACAGTGAATTCTTTGCGCAATGTTTTATAATCTTTATTTTCTGCTTCATCTTTCTTTTCGTAGCTGATCGTTAATAAATCTTTTTCAAAGGTTATTTTAAAACCTTCTTTTTTTAATCCTGGTGCAAGAAGCTCAAGATGATAACCATCTTTTGTTTCATGAATGTTTACAGATGGAGTGTTAAAAGC
>JANXWM010000784.1 GCA_025351145.1 Chitinophagaceae bacterium | reverse complement strand
ATCGATGTGTTGAGCAATTGTTGACATGATTATTATTTTAGAACCGCAAAGATAAATTGGCAGGACAAACCAATACATATTTAATTAATTTTGGGAAAGAATTAAACTTATCAACCTTCACGCAGAATAAACGTCAAGTTATCTATGGCAAAGACTGTTAAAAAAGAGGAAACCACTATTGCGCCGTTAACGCTCGACGAAAAAGATATGAGCATACTTCGGTTGCTTCAGCAAAATGCGAGAATAACGGTGAAAGAAATTTCAGACAAGATCCACCTGAGTACCACGCCGGTTCACGAACGCATTAAACGCATGGAAGAAGCCGGTGTAATAAAACAATATGCTGCATTGGTTGACCATGCCAAAGTAAAAAAAGGTTTGATGGTGATCTGTTACGTATCGCTTAAAACGCATAGTAAAGATGCGGGCACCAAATTCATTAAAACCATTCACGAACTGAACGAAGTGGTAGAGTGTTACAACATTTCCGGCGAGTTCGATTTTATGCTGAAGGTGGTTGCCGAAAACATGGATGACTATTACAATTTTCATGTAAACAAATTAAGCCAGGCCGAAAACATTGGGCAGGTGCAAAGTGTTTTTGTAATGGGTATTATTAAGCAAACACATGTGCTGGTGCATTAGGAAGTTTGTGGTTTATAGTTTGTAGTTTACAGTTGTTTAAGCAGAGTTTTTTTTAGCCAGACTGTAGATTCATTATGAAGCTTTACTTGCGTCGCACTCTTGTGCGCTTGGATTATATATTGAGTTTTTACCGAAGCGGAGAATGAAGCGAATACTGTTGGTCAGCGACCAACAGCGGCAAGAGAAAATAGAACAAAAAATATTTATTTATCAGTTACGATTGTATAAAGCAAATCTGCTGAAATTGAATCGTCCGGAGTTTCAGGAGTGAGTAGCAATAAATATAAATCGTCTTTGCGTTTTAAAAATAGAATATCAATCGGTACTTTGGTGGTTATGCCAAATGGCTTTTCTTCTCCAGTTACAAGAATATCAACTGCATCTTCTTTTGAGTACCTTATTGAAAAGGTACCAGCTATTAAATGGTAAGCTACAACAGTATCGTTCGCCGCAGTTTTTCTTAAGGAATCTCCATAAAAAGTTAGGTAAACCTGATTTGCAGGTTTTACCAAACCTGCCTTGTAGCGGAACCTGTAAATTATATCAGTGCCAATAGTTCCGTAACTAAAACCGTTTGATATATCAGCATCTTTTATCTCCGATTGCAAAAGCGTATTTAGTGAAATATCTTTTTCCAATTTGATTTTATATGCAACCAGCCGGTACTTGTTATTAAAGGCAATAATCGAAATTGGCTCTCTCACTTTACTTTGGTTAACCTCAATAACCTTTAAATTAACTCTGTACTTTTCTGCTAATAAAGAAGAAATATCTGGTCTAAGCGAATACGTAGATGGTAAATCTTCATCAAGTGCTTTTTCATTGTCAAAAAAGCCTTGATATATTTTGGGGATCAGAAAGATTAAGAATATTAATAAACATGCTATTATTATTGCTCTGGAATAGTTCATTTATTTTTCATTTTATTATCAATCTACGCTTCGGTAAAAGATCAATGATGTTCAGATCGTACAAGAGTGCGACGCAAGAGAAGCTTCATAGTAAATCTTGTGTTGAGTTCATAAAATTTCAATTAAATCTTCAGTTCTCGAATTGCTGAAATGGATTGTTTGCTTTATGCGTTTGCTCGGATAAATTGCTGTGTATGCGGATTGATTTTAATGAAAGCCTTATGGCTAAATACCAGGAAACAAGTCCGCCAAGAATCAATAAAATTGCTGAAATATTTTGGGTAACTGTTTTGTCTTCTGAGAGAAAAAGAAAACCATCGAACAATCCATGGAAGAGTGTGGCAAGCAGTAAGCCTTTTAAAAACAACTGGCTTCTTTTTTCTATGTTGAATTTTGCAAGTCCGGCATAATAGCCCATTAATACCGCGAAAGAAGCATGCGCAGGAACACTAATGAGCATTCTTATTACGCCTGTACCAACGCCGTTTTGCAGTACATAACCAATGTTTTCAATGGTTGCAAAACCCATACTGATCATTACGCTGTAGATAATGCCATCGAAGGGCTCATCGAATTGGGGTTTAGGAAATGCGTACTTTTTTAAAACAAAAAACTTACAGCCTTCTTCTGTAAAAGCGACAACTACAAATGCCTGCAGCATAATATATGCGGCAACCGGCATGGTGCCCTGTAAATATTCTTCTGAAAAAGAAGTACCCAGCTCTTCAATAATAACAGCGGGTATAGCGCAAAGGATGCCTAAGAGAAAACATACAATAAGATATTTTGCAGGCTCCCTGTTGAACTTATCTTTTAAATAAAAATAAAAACAGATGGCTATTCCGGGAGCTATAGCAAGGAGCAGTAAATACATTTAGGAAAATTACACAACTGTTTATTTCTTATGAAATAATTTTTGTGTGGCCCAGTGGCTGAGCAGGGCGCTGCCTGCACCAACTGCTGCGCCTGCAATTACATCAGTGGGATAATGCTCGCCAAGATACATTCGTGAATAGCCTACACTGGCAGCCCATGCATAAGCCGGTACAGCTACATACCATTTTTTAAATTCAAGTGTTAGCGTAGTAGCCGTGGCAAATGCTGTGGAAGTGTGGCCGGATGGAAATGATTTACTCATATCTGTTCGGTCGTACGGATAGATGAAACTATATTTTTCATAAGGCCTTTCCCTGTTGATGGTATATTTCAGCCCCAGTGTAACGACAGAATTGATGGCAATAGAACCTAAGGCTTCCCAGCCTTTGTATTGAAGCTGCTTATCTTTTTTAATATAACCGGCGGCAAGTAAACTGAGCGGTACCCCTGCACTTATTGGATAAACAGACTTGGTGGTATTGATCCAAAAAGGAGCATTGGGATTTTCAGGATTTATTTTATTTAATAAATCGATATCCCAATTTTGAGCATTAACAGGAGTAAAAAAATAAAAGCATCCCATTACCAACAGGATGCTTTTATTTAAAAATGTATGTTTCAATATTTCAATTAATTATTGAACTGGACCCATTAGTGCAAATTCTGCGGTTGCATAATTAACGTATGCATATCTTTTTCTGCCAAGTGCAACAATAGTTCTTACTTCAGTTCCTGCATCGGTTGTTTGGCTAATGATTGTTTCTGCGTCGTTTGTAAACATCCATGTGCCGGATACAGTAACGCCTGCGGCGTCGGTTTGTGAAAAAGTATGATCTGCATTATACTGAATCCTGTTTTTAGACAGGTCTTCCCTATTGTTTGTACCGCCGAGTTTGTAAATCAATTTTCCGGGATTTGTGCTGTCAACAAAGTCTACATAGTACTTTTTAAACAACCATTTCTGTCCGGTAAGCAGTTCGGTGTTTGACGGCCTCGAAGCAATTGAATTGTCTTCAGCAGAAGCTGCAGGCGCTTGCACTGAAGAGGGTGCAACTGATGTTTTTGTACATGCTGCTAAAAATAGCATTGATGCAAGGATACAGGAAAGCATTTGTTTCATATTAATGTTTTTGTTTGCTCCAAAACTATTGCTTTTTACAGACTAACCAAACTTTCCTGTATTATTATTATTCTTGCTTCAGCGTCTTCCATTTTTTTTCTTTCAAGCGCCACTACTTCAGGTTTTGCGTTTTCTACAAAGCGTTGGTTGCTTAATTTATTTAATACAGATTTAAGAAAAGATTTTTGATGCTCGAGATCTTTCAGCAATTCTTCTTTCAATACTGTAGGATCTAACTTTTTTTCTGTTTCTATGAAAAACTTATCCTTTTCAACAGCTACTATGATTGAATTGGCAACAGCTTCAATGTTATAGAAAATGCTTTCTGCATTGACCTGTTTCATTAAAATATTTTCGATGCCTTTATAAATTTCGGGCTTTGCGGTTTGAATATTTATTCTGATGGTTTCTTTCGGTTTTACCTGGTTTTTATTTCTTGCATCACGAATCGCTGATATAACTTTCTTTAATAATTCAGCATCTTTTAAAATAACTATATCTGAACTTG
This sequence comes from Chitinophagaceae bacterium, assembly GCA_025351145.1. GTDB lineage: Bacteria > Bacteroidota > Bacteroidia > Chitinophagales > Chitinophagaceae > Limnovirga. Next base: position 1,034 of record JANXWM010000784.1, on the reverse strand, counting down.
TTGTGGTTTCAAATTGTTTCACACAGAGATCATCACTTTGTTCCTTTATCAGGTGATAAATTTCCTCAGTAATGAAAGGCATAAATGGATGGAGCAACTGCATTAACTGCTCAAAAAACTGAGTAGTCTTATTGTAAACCTCTGCATCAATTGGTTGTTCAAAGCCGGGTTTTATCCATTCTAAATACCAACTGCAGAAATCATCCCATATTAAAGAGTAGATCGTTTTTAAAGCCTCACTTAAACGGAATTGTTTCATTAAACCATCCACTTCAAGTCTAATTTCATTCAGCCGGTTTTCAAACCAGTTAACAGCAAACTCATTGGCATGCTTTACTTGGTCTGCGTTTTCTGATTTACGGGCTTCCCACATCTTTAATAACTTCAACGCATTCCAAAGCTTATTATTGAAATTTCTTCCCTGCTCCAAAGCTCCTTCATCAAACAGCAAATCATTTCCTGCGGGTGATGCAATCATAATTCCAAAGCGCACCGCATCAGCTCCATAGCTATCAATCAGGTTCAATAAATCAGGGCTGTTACCAAGGCTCTTGCTCATTTTACGGCCCTGCTTATCACGAACCATGCCTGTAAAATAAACATCGCTGAAAGGCTTTTCATTTTTATAATGCATGCCAGCCATAATCATCCTTGCCACCCAAAAGAAAATAATATCCTGACCAGTTACCAATACAGCAGTGGGGTAGTAGTAATTGATTTCTTCATTGCCCGGTTCGGTGATTCCTTTAAACACTTCCATTGGCCAGAGCCAACTGGAGAACCAGGTATCGAGCACATCTTCATCCCTTTTTAGTTGATAGTTGATGGTTGATGGCTGATGGCTATGCAATTCTTCTATACTTTCTGCTACATAACAATTGCCCTGCTCATCATACCATGCAGGTATCTGCTGCCCCCACCACAACTGCCGGCTGATGCACCAGTCTTTTACATTCTCTAACCAGTATTTATAAGTAGCTAAAAATTTATCGCCTGGGTGAATTTTAATATTGCCATCCACAACTTCTTTCAGT
>JANXWM010000486.1 GCA_025351145.1 Chitinophagaceae bacterium | reverse complement strand
AAAGAGATATACCTCCTTTAAAGTAAAATTACACTACGGCGCAAGGCGGCAAAAACTGCCTTATTTTTTTGCCCGATATTAAGTAAGTTGCAATTAATGGAGCAACACGATACTGAAGATAAAGATACCTGCGAAAGCTGCAGCACAAGCATAAAAATTAATGCGGCTTTTTGCCATAACTGTGGTGCGCCAAACTCAAATGCAGCGCATATCAGTATTTTCAACAACAACAACCTGCGCTCGGCTTTTATCTTTTATCTCCTTTATTTTTTTATTTGCCTTACCGTAAAATATACTGACTGGTTCGATTCCTACGACCATTTATTCTGGATCGAAATACTGCTTGCTGCAATAACATTTTTTTTTGCAAAAGCCAACTGGCCTTCATTAAAACCTGTATTGCGGTTCAATCATTTCAGGTGGACCATTTTGGCAGGTGTAATATTACTGGCCATTATTTTTTCATCTGTTATAACGCTAAGCATTAAGCAGATCAATATTTCAGTTTTTCATACCAATGTAAACATGTTCGATTCGTACCGCGATTACCAGTTCCCGGTTCTCTTAATGTTTTATTCTGTGGCATTGGTGCCGGCGATTTTCGAAGAGCTTGCTTTCAGGGGGATTATTTACAATTATCTTGGTACCTTTCTTCCCGAAGGCCTTGTTGTAACCGTTACAGGTGTTGTGTTTGCAGCAATCCACCTAAACTTTTTTTCAATGCTCTGGCTCGTTCCATTTGGTATTTTCATCGGCACACTAAGAAAGAAATACAACACCATTTGGTATGGCGTTATTTTTCATTTTGTGTTTAATGTTACTGCCTGCCTTTTTGATCTTTACAACCAGGGTGCTTTGTAATAAAGTTTTTATGCAACTATTTTGGAACCGGGCTTTTGTACTGCTATGAAGCATCCGTTGCGTCGCACTCTTCAGGGTTCTGAACTTTGCCCGGCACACAGAATAATAATTACGTTTACAGCAACAAAAGCTTTTGCAAAAAACAATTCATCTTTGCGCCATGGAGATACTGTACCGGCTTAAAGAAATTGACGATGCTGCAAAAGAATTATGGGTAATAGGGCAGCATTATAAAATCTGGGCACTGCATGGAGAAATGGGCGCTGGTAAAACAACTTTCGTTCATCAGCTTTGCGAATACCTGCAGGTAAAAGATACAATCAGCAGCCCTACATTTGCCATCATCAATGAATATTACAGTCCGCTTGCCGGCATTATTTATCACATGGACTGGTACCGTTTAAAAGACGAGGAAGAAGCCATGCAGGCGGGTGTAGAAGACTGTTTGCATAGCGGAAACCTTTGCTTAATTGAATGGCCAGTTAAAGCGGAGGGTTTACTGCCGGAAGATACGCTGCATATTTATATTGAAACGGTTGATGCAGATACAAGAAAATTGCGGGCCGGATAGCCCCGGGCATGCCAAAAAAGAGCGGCATGCACAGGGATTGTTCAGCATGGTTCTAAATGTACAAGAGTGCGACGCAAGAGGCGATGCCATGAAATACAAATGCCCGGTCAATACAAATATCAAAGATGGCTGTACATAATAATTGAGTAATTTTATCCTCACATCAAAAAAAATTATTTCAACCAACAGTAAAATAATGGCTACATCGAAACCTATTGTTAGTACCTCTTTTAGTTACGAAACACTCGAAGAAACATTAGACATAAAACTAAAAGAAGCTAAATTATATATTGGCCTGCCTAAAGAAAATGCGTTTCACGAAAACCGTGTAGCATTAATACCCGATGCAGTTGGTGTGCTGGTAAACAATGGCCACGAAGTAGTGGTAGAAACAACTGCAGGCGAAGGAAGCAAATATTCTGACAATGAATTCAGCGAAGCAGGTGCAAGAATTGTGTACGATAAAAATGAAGTTTATAAAGCACCGATACTTATAAAAAGCGCCCCGGTACTGGAAGCTGACCTGCCATATCTGCAAATGAACCAAACCATTATTTCGCCACTGCATTTACCCGTATTAAAAAAAGAAGTGCTGGAAAAAATGATGGAAAAACGTATTACCGGCCTTGGTTTCGAAAACCTGAAAGACGACAGCGGCACTTACCCCATTGTACGCAGCATGAGCGAAATTGCAGGCAGTGCCGTAATGCTTATTGCAGGGCAGTACCTTGGCAGCCCCAATAATGGCAAGGGGGTTTTGCTTGGTGGCATAAGCGGTATACCACCCACAAAAGTTATTATTATTGGTGCCGGTGTGGTAGGTGAATTTGCTACAAGAACAGCTTTGGCAATGGGTGCATCAGTTAAAGTTTTCGATAATAATGTTTACCGTTTAAAACGTTTGCAAAATAACCTTGGCGTGCGTGTATGGACGAGTGTAATTGAACCTAAAATATTAGCAAAACAATTAAAAACCTGCGAAGTAGCAGTAGGCGCACTTAGCAATGAAGGCGGCCGCAGCCCCATTGTAGTAACAGAAGAAATGGTAATGGCCATGCGCCCCGGCAGCGTAATTATAGATGTAAGCATAGACCGTGGCGGCTGTTTCGAAACCAGCGAAATAACCACGCACCAGCACCCGGTTTTTTTTAAGTACGATGTAATTCATTATTGCGTACCCAATATACCCAGCGGCTTTGCAAGAACAGCGAGCCATGCCATCAGCAATGTATTAATGCCCTTATTGCTAAGTGCCAGCGACGAAGGGGGCTTCGATGAAATGGTATGGCACAACTTCAATTTGCGCAATGGCGTGTACTTGTACAAAGGCCACCTGACCAATTTCTACATAAGCCAGCGGTTCGATTTAAAATACACCGATCTTAATTTATTAATTGCCAGCCGCAGGTAATTATTTTTATGTACCCGGCTTAAGTAATATTATTAAGCGTTCCTTGCGCCGCACTCTTGTACGTTCAAAACTTTATTGAGCTTTGCGTAACTTTCTTCATAGCAGGTTTTTATTTTTTACTTTTTTACCGAAGCATTCCTGGCCAAAAGATTGCATAAAATCTATTACAGTACATTATTACTTTAACTGCATTATTTACCAATTCAGTATAAGCATGTACCCGTTTGGCAAACTCAATTTTATCCATTTTTTTTTGTTTGGTACTTTTATCTTCTGTTACGACTATCATATTTCGGTTAGTAATAAAAGTTTTAAAAGCCAATAACCGGCGATGATTCATTGAACAGGCATATGAAAGTGTTTTGGTTCCAAAAATCAACGACTTCAAAAATGGAAATTTTGTTTTAAAAAAAAGATTATAAGCAGTCGTTGCAAACCGGTTAATACCAGATTTAAGATTATTCTTTTTAGATTATGAAAAGAACACCCAAGTGGTGAAATAACGATTTTAGGGTTGAAATTGAAACTGCCGCAGGTGTCTACCTGTGGCTTTTTTTATTTAGAGGTTGATGAATTTTAAGCCGGCACTGAAAAATTTCTGCATAAATTTATTCAATAATTAAAAAAGTTTTTTGCGTTATTTTTAAACCGGCACTCCTTCAGATTGGTCTTTTCTTTATAAGTATTTTTTCTCTTGTATATTTTATTATTAACTAAAAAAAATTGTATGAAAAAGATTTTATCCTTTACTGCATTTTTGCTTTGCAGTGTAACTGCGGCGTATGCAACGATTATTACAATCAAGGTTTCAAATTACAAGTTTAGCCCAAAAACAGTGAATGCCAAAGTTGGTGATTCTGTTTTGTTTAAATGGCAAAACGGTATTCATACTACCACTTCGCTCAGTGTTCCCGCCGGTGCAGCTTCCTGGAATAAACCTATGGATTCGGCTCATAAAATGTTTGGCTATATAATAAAAAAAGCAGGTACTTATAGTTATGATTGCTCTATTCATTCCACGGTGATGAAAGGCACCATTAATGTTACCGCAACTCTTGCAGCTGGCTTAACCGATTTTTCAGTTGCTCTTTCTCAGGATGCAAAAGCGCTTCTTAACTGGAAGGTTAAATCAGAATCTGAGATTAGATATTATTCGGTTCAACGCAGTACCGATGGTGATAATTTTAAAGAAATAGCAAGAGTAAAACCAACAGGTAATAGCAGCGGTATTCAATCTGAAAGTTATGCAGACAATACAACAGATAACTCCGCTAAATATGTTTATTATCAAATTCAATTAGTTGATAAATCGGGCAACAACCAGCTGTCCGATATTAAAATGTTTACGCAACAGGTTGCCACCTCAAAATTAATTACAAGCTTAAGCCCTAATCCTATCAGCAGTCCAGGGCATTTAATGGTTCAGTTTAATGCTGATAAGGAAGGTAAAATGTTAATGCAGTTATACAGTGAAAGCGGCAGGTTTATCAAGCAGTCAGAAATGACGGCGGATAAAGGATTGAACAATGGTCATTTCCATCTTGGCGATATTATGCCGGGCACCTACTATATAATTTGTACGCTTGGCACCGTAACAGAAAAGCATACAATCATTGTAAAATAAAAGCCATGTAAATAATAAAAAAGCCATGGCTTAAATCAGCCATGGCTTTTTTATTACAATAAATAAATGTCAGTTATTCAAGAATAATTTTCCTGGTGGTTTTTACACCATCAGCAGTAATAACGGTGGCAACTACAAAACCTTTTGAATTGTTTGCCTGTACAGGGAAAATATTGTTACCCTGGTTAAGTAAAACTTTGCCACGGTAAATAAGGTTACCCTGCATGTCGTTTAACTGAACAACCGCCGTTTGATTATCTCCTGTATTATTATAGCGCATATTGATTATGCCGCCATGCTTATAAACAACGAGGTCGCGGGTTTTATCCGTTTGTATTTTTGAAGCAAAATAATCAACTGTGCCAGTTTCATCAGCAAAAGTTGCTACACCTTCTGCAACTGTAAAAGTACCTTTAATAGGTTGGTCACCGGTTGGTTTGTTATTGCCGTTTACAAAATTACACGCAGTGTAAAAAGTTACTGAGCCTGTTCCTGCTGCAGGCGCTTTCCACGGCAATATCGTTGTGTCACCGGAAAACGGCGCAGTATGTTCCACATAGTTATGCGCTAAAACTACCCTGTTGGCTGTTCCAACCGGTGGGTTTTTCCAGCCATTTACATTTGTACCGGTTGTTGTAGTTGCACTTGTTGTTTGAAAACCATGCAAAGGAACACCTGTGGTATTCTTCGTTATAATTACAAAATAATAAGTTGTACCGGGCGTGTAAGCTGTTACTACAGTCTTGTCGGGCCGGTAAAGCCTTGCTGAAAAACTTGGACCAAAATTTCCGCCGCCATGGCATTTTGTACAATACTGGCTGCTGTCGAAGGGAGCTCCCGTTACGTGTTCGCCATGACTTGCAGGGCCATCTTTGTAAGACAATAATACAACACTGAAACAGGTAACTGCAAGTGCCAGCGAAACGGCGAGTAACTTTCTGTTGACTGTGCTTTTTACGAGTTGGTAAATTTTCAATTTCATTGCGGAGGTTTTTTTAGGTAAATAAATTTGATGAGTTTTAAATTAATTTACCAAACTGATAAAAAATCATAAAAGTTGCTTCATTGATAATTTATTATTTTTTTTAATCCTAACCGGCTACAGCTTGGGTAAAGGCTTATTTTTTCTTGCTACTAATTGTTCCGTACCACGCCTCAAGCGGGGCAATT
>JANXWM010000485.1 GCA_025351145.1 Chitinophagaceae bacterium | reverse complement strand
CCCTAATAATAAGAGCGCCGTTGTTAAACTAAAACACACCAGCATTTATTTGCCACCGCGAAAGCGGTGGCATTTAGTTTTGGAATCAACGTTGCTGAGCAGTATCATCTCTTAAAGCAATTTCCATCTTGATCTATCTACGCGGCGATAAAAGCTGCATTATCATTCAACTGTACAAGAGTGCTCCCGAAGCTTCGGGAGCAAGAAAAGTTTCATCGTATTCCTTTTGCCCGGCTCAAAAAATAAACATAGCAAGTAAAGGGTTTCGTAATTCAGTTTAAAGCCGAAATTTTGATAAAAAAAATAATGACAAACAATTTTAAAATCAAAGCCTTGCAGGCTAATGAATTTGCGGGGCTTTTCGGGTTGGATGATACTGCTCTTGAAAAAAAAGGAGCAAAAAAAATGACGGTTAATGCTAACCCGGGGTTCCCTTGCAGGGTAAGTTTAGAAGATGCAGCCATGGGGGAAGAAGTTATTTTGCTGCATTACCAGCACCATAAAACCAACTCGCCTTACCGGGCAGGCGGCCCGGTGTTTATAAGAAAAATAGCTGCAACTGCAACACCAGGCATCAATGAAATTCCTGCAATGCTGCATCACCGCCTGCTTTCTTTACGTGGCTATGATATTAATGGAATAATGCAATATGCAATGGTAACAGAAGGGCAAAATTTAAGGGAACAACTACACAGAATATTTGAAAATACAGCCATTAGCTATATTCATATTCACAATGCAAAAGCAGGCTGTTACAACTGTGTTGCGGAGCGGGTAAACGAATAAAAAATCATTTAGCGTAAGCCGCATATAGTGAGGCTATGTGTTGCAAAAAATAACGCAGTGCATGCCGGGATAATAAACCCAGGCATGCACTGCAAGTATTTAGTGTTTATTTAATATCTGCCGCCACCGCCACCGCGGTTTCCACCACCACCATATCCACCACCGCCACTACGGCTGCCGCCTCCACCACCATATCCTCCGCCACCGCCACGGCTACCACCGCCACCACGGTTTTCCCTTGGTTCTGCTTTTTTTACAACGATGGTACGGCCATCAAAATCTGTGTTGTCGAGTGCACTGATGGCTGCCTGAGCCTCTTCATCATTAGGCATCTCTACAAAACCGAAACCTTTGCTTCTGCCGGTTTCTTTGTCGTTAATAACACTGGCTGAAGTAACTTCACCAAATTGTTCAAATGCCTCCTGCAGCGCTGCGCTGTCAGTGGAAAAATTGAGCTTTGCTACGAAAATGTTCATCTTAAAAATTAAAAAAGTTAAAAATGCAATTAAGCAAATGCGTTAATTGTGGTACTAAACTAAAGAAAAAAGACGGTACAGAAATAACAGTGAAAAAAATTGCTGAAGAAAATCTTTATCGCTGCTTTTCAGGCCGTCTTTTGGAAGGCCCCGGAATGGCTGATTAAATCCTTTTTTAAAAGGATTTAATTGTAAATGATAATGTATAAACCCCGCTTCAATCTACGCTGCGGTAAAAGCTGATAAATGTTCTGAACGTACAAGAGAGTGACACAACCAAAGCTTTATATAGCAGCCCTTCTGCCGGTTCAAAAAAATAAAAGGCTGTTTTGTGCAAACAGCCTTTGTTAGCAACAGCCCTAAAAACTATTTGGTGATAATCATTTGCCTGGTATCAACTTTTTTACCGTCAATAATAAGAGAGTAGAAATAGCTGCCGGCTGCCAGTGAGCCTGCAGTTACAGTAAGTTCTGCAATGCCCGGGTTTAAGTTATTAAATTGCTTAACGGCAGCACCATTGCTGTTGAAAATAATGATCTGAACCTGCTTTGCAGATGAAACTGTGGTGTAACGGATAAGGGTATTTGTATTAAATGGGTTCGGTATATTTTGGCTAAGCATTGAATTAACCGGGGGAATTTGCAAATGAATATTATCAGCAGATGCAGAAGTGGATGTGTTACCTGAAATAATCAATGCTTTCAATTCATTGATCTGCTTTTGCAGGTCATCAATTTTTGTATCCTTGTCGTCATTCATTTTGCTTAATTCCTGTACGGCTTTTACAAGAGGAACAACAAATTCACTGTAACGCAAACCATAAAGGTCTTTACTGTTTTTGGCAGCATCAACACCGCTAAAATCGTAGTTTAATTCTTTGGCCGCCTTCTCTACATCCTGCGCAATAAAGCCTGAGTAAAGTACCTGTTCTTTTGCTTTGCGGGCTTCGGTTTCTTCAGCAGTATGCTGTGCGGTTTTTCCATCTTTGTCTATTTGGCCGGTGAGTTGTAAAATTTTATCTGCGGCTTCTAAATTAAGGTTATAGGTAACCGGTTGTAGTTTGTTGATGAACACAAGGCCAGGAACATTACCCTTGATGTTTTTCTTTACACGTCCATCACTTATGTTTGTCCAGTTGGCAAAGCCACCAATGCTGGTAATATTGCTGTTCCCTAAGCGCACCTGGTTACTCGCTGTAATTGCTGCATTGTATCCTACAGCAGAAGAGTTAGAGTAATTACCGGCATTTACATCGGCAGACCTGCCAAATGCCGTGAGATAACTTCCTGTGGTATTGGTATAAAGTGCGGCGGTTCCGTTTGCTGTATTAGAAGATCCAACAGTAGTATTATAAAGCGCAAAAGCCCCATCCGCAGAATTATTGGAACCTGATGTATTGTAATTCAGTGCAGCTGTTCCGTTAGCTGTATTTAGCGACCCAATAGTGTTTGCGTACAATGCACTTGTGCCATTGGCTGTGTTATCTCCACCTTCGGTATTGTAGTAAAGTGCATTCTCGCCGCATGCGGTATTCGACGAGCCGATAGTGTTTGAATAAAGGCTTGAAGCTCCAAGTGCTGTATTGAAAATTCCACTGGTATTTGTGAAAAGTGATTTACTGCCTATTGCAGTATTGGCATAAGTGCCTGCTGAACTACCCGGAAAGTTATACAAGGCAGAATCGCCTACTGCAACAAGGTTATGCGCAAGGTTGTTGCTCACCAATGCTCCAGTACCTATGGCCACATTACTGTAGCCTGAAGTATTTGAAAAAAGCGCCTTGTTTCCTATTGCAGTATTCTCTGAACCTGAATTATTATAATAAAGTGCAGCATACCCGTTTGAGGTATTTCCGCTTCCGGTTGTATTTAAGTACATCGAATGCGCTCCTGTAGCGCTATTGGTATAGCCTGTGCTATTTGAATAAAGCGACTTGTATCCTGAAGCCGTATTATAATAGCCGGTAGTATTAGAAATCAAAGTATTGTTGCCAAGTGCAGTATTAAATGCAATACTGCCGCCACCCGTACCAATAGCCAACCCATTGATAAGTCCGTCTGAGGCAGCCATTTTTATCCAGGCACTGCCGTTAAAAAAATAAAAACCGGGAGTATTATCAGTTTGATAGACCATCAGACTTGATACAGGCGAAGCAATAGTATTTTTCTGTGCGAATGTCATTCGTGGAATTAGAAAACCCTGCGTAGTTGATTTTATTTCTAATGCTGAAGAGGATGCAGGTATTACTGTACCTATCCCCGCCGAACCGGAGGCAGGAAAAATATTTTGGGCAGTAACAGTTCCAGTAAATGCAGCAGGCAACAGGAATAATACTGTTCTTGAAATACATTTTTTAAGGACAGAAAATTGTTTCATAATTGTTGTTTTTTATTGTGCTGTTTAAGTTTTTCCTTTTGCAATATTTTATTACTGTACAAGCTTAACGGGTGCACAGCCTTTCGTAAACAAAGAATAAAACAAGACAGTATTTGTGCCGGGCTGTTTCTCTATAAAAAACCTTTAACCCAAATTTTTGCAGTAGATTTTTTTTGAGCCAAACAACGGTTCTTTGGGCATCGTTCCTTGCGTCGCACACTTGTACAGTATAATATTTGGCGACTTTCAACAGCCAATACACCTAACTGCAAAATCCGGGTTTAAGCATTACCGGGCAATGATCATGTTCCTCGTGTCGACCATTTTGCCATCTGCAATTAATGTGTATTGATAAATACCTGCAGCGAGTTGCCCTGCCTGGAAAACAACCCTGCCAGAGGCATCACTTAACGAAATTGTTTTGATGAGCTGTCCGTTTGCACCGGTTATTTTTAAAGAGGCAGCACTTGTATGTTGCGGCAGTTGATAATTGATTGCCGTTGTGCTGTTAAAGGGATTGGGAATGTTTTGCTTAAGCGAACTTGCTTGTGCAAGAGTTGCCTGTGTATTTTCATTCGAGGCTGCACTATTTTTACTGATCGCATTTTCAAGCTTTGTTAAGCGTTCATTTAACTGAGCAATCTGTGCATCTTTATCTTCATTCATTTTACTTAGTTCCTGTACGGCTTTTACCAGCGGCACCACAAATTCACTGTAACGCAAACCATAAAGGTCTTTGCTGTTTTTAGCGGCATCAACACCGCTGAAATCGTAGTTTAATTCTTTGGCTGCCTTCTCTACATCCTGGGCTATAAAACCTGTATAGATCACCTGTTCTTTTGCTTTGCGTGCAGCAGTTTCTGCGGTAGTTGGCTGTATTATTTTTCCTTCTTTGTCTTTAATGCCGGTGATCTGTAAAATTTGATCGGCAGCTTCTAAGTTAAGGTTGTAGGTTACAGGCTGCAGTTTATTAATGAATGCAAGACCTGGAACATTTTGAAGGATGTTCTTTTTTACGCGGCCATCACTTACATTAGTCCAGTTGGCAAAGCCGCCAATGCTGGTAACACTGCCGTTACCTATGCGCACCTGATTATCTGCAGTAGCCACAGCAGCATAACCAAGGGCAGTTGCATTGCTGAGGTTATTGGCGCTTACATCTGCATGGTCGCCTATGGCAGTATTGAAATTGCCTATTGTATTGCTGCTTAATGCAAGTGCACCCGCGCCAAGATTATTGGTACCGCTTACTGTTTTAAACATGGCATTAAAGCCCAATGCTGTATTTGATGAACCGGAGATATTATTGAACAGCGCTTTTGAGCCAACTCCAGTATTAAATCCTGCACCGCTGTACTGATTAAACATAGCCGAATCTCCTATGGCAACAAGGTTGCTGTTGGTGCGGTTCCAGTAAAGTGCCCTTATACCCACAGATACATTACTGTTGCCGGTTGAGGCCCATGTATTGGCTTCTACACCTATGGCAACATTATTATTGCCTGTTGTATTGGCATCTAATGCATTAACCCCATAAGCAACATTATACGAACCTGAAGTATTTTGATATAATGTTCCCGGACTGTATGCTGCATTCCATATACCGGTAGTATTAAAATAAAGTGCATTGCTTCCGGTTGCTGTATTGTAACTTCCTGTAGTAGTTGAATAAAGTGCATTGTAACCTACACCGGTATTGCCGATGGCGGTAGTATTATTGTGTAAAGCTGCATAGCCAAATGCACTGCAGAAATTACCTGAATAGCCGGCAATAACAGGGCTGTGTGCAAGTGTTCCATAACCAAAACCTGTAGCACTTGATACCGGGTCTATATAGCCCGATAAAGTATCGCCTACTTTAAAAATCAATGGTTGCTGATCGGTAGTGCCAAGGAAATTAACTGCTGAGTCTGTACCGGCATTACCAGTTAGTGACCATGCTTTTGTTTTGGGTATCATGGCGGCCCATGCATTGCCGGTAAAGTAATAAAAACCAGGTGTGCTGTTGCTCTGGTAGATCATTAAACCTGTTGCCGGAGAAGTGATTGCATTGCGTTGTGCAATCGTCATACGCGGTATTAAAAGCCCCTGCGTAGTTGATTTTATTTCCAGCGCTGAAGAGGCTGCAGGTGCAATAGTACCAATGCCGGCAGAGCCGGAAGCCGGAAAAATATTTTGCGCTTTTGCCTGAAAACATAAAGCAACTATGCAAAGCAGCAATGTGCTTTTCGCAGATAAATTTTTTAAGGAGAAAAATTTTTTCATAAATCGTTTTTTGTGATGGTCAATTATAAATATTGTTCAAAGTACCCGCATGAAGAAGGGAGTTACAATTGCGGTTATTAAACGGTATTGGCAGAGTTATTTAACGGTAATTATTGTAACGTACAGGGTTGCAATTGAATATAAAAAAGGTCAGCACGTATTATGAACAGAAATATTTTTTATGAACCGGTCAGAAGGAATACTATTGATCGTTCCTTGCGTCGCACTCTTGTACTTTCTGATAGGTAACTCAGCACCGCAACAAAGTCTAATCTATTGGCAGCAGCTAAAATTTTATAAGCGAAAACCATTTAAAAAAAACTAACTTTCTAAAAATATTTCCCATGCATTATAACCGCAGGCACTGGTTGCAGCAAAGCACACTGGCTTTGGCAGGATTAAGTTTTGGAACAGACATTTTTGGAAAACAGGAAAAAAAAATTTCAGCGCCACCCAACGCAGTGCTGTTAAACAGTAATGAAAACCCTTATGGCCCGTCGCCCATGGCAAAGCAGGCAATGCTTGAAAGTTATACTAGATCGAACCGCTATCCTGATGATTATATTGGCCCGTTAAAACAAAAAATTGCCAGCCATTGGGGTGTGGCTGCTGAAAATATTTTATTAGGTGCAGGCTCATCCGAAATCATTGGACTTAGTGCATTACATGCTTCTATGAAAAAGAAAAAAGTTGTTACGGCAGAACCTGCTTATAAAGTTTGGAACGGCCAATCAACATCGTTTGGATTAACCATTACGAGAACAGCCTTAACAGCAGAAAAAACATACGATCTCGCTGCAATGGCTGCGGCCATTGATGATGATGCAGCGATGGCTTATATCTGCAACCCCAATAACCCCACAGGAACATTTGTTGAAGTAAATGCACTTAGAAATTTTGCAGCAGAAGCCAGCAAAAAAACAATGGTATTTATCGATGAAGCTTATACAGAATTTGCCGGCCTTGAATCGTTGGCAACACTCGCAGCTACCAATAAGAATATTATTGTTGCAAAAACATTTTCTAAAATTTACGGGCTGGCAGGCGCAAGAATTGGTTATGCCATTGCACACCCGGAAACCATCAATAATCTGGGCAGCTACCAGGCATGGCCCAATGGTTCGGTGAGTATGGTTTCTGTTGCCGCCGCAACGGCTTCGCTCGATGATGTGAGCTTTGTAAACGACTGCAAATCTAAAATAGAACAGGCAAGGGAATTGTGTTATGATACGTTCAAAAAATTGTCGCTTGAATACATTCCATCTCATGCAAATTTTATTTTGTTCAACATCGACCCTGTTAAAAAAGATCTTATAAAAGAAATGGAAGCCCAAAATATTTATGTGCAGGCGAGGAACCACTTTGGAGGCAAATGGTGCAGGGTAACTATGGGTACGCTTGAAGAAATGCAAATGTTTTGCAATGCACTAAAAGCAATGGTTTAATAAAATTGATAAAAGGCGAATAGTTATTATCCCGGCAAAAAATTTTCATGGCATCGTTCCTTGCCCCTGCCCCGACGAGGACTCCGGAGACTTTCGGAGGACGGAACTCGGGGTCGCACTCTTGTACTTAAGAACCGCTATGAGCTTTTGGCTGCAAGTTTAAGCCCGTGTATTTTTGTCCGCAGCTCGTAACCTAAGGCTCGCAGCTTGCTGCCTGATGTTCCGAACGTACAGGTGAGTGACACAACCAAAGCTCAATAATATCACTACCGCTAAGCCCAAAAAATCATCCTGCATTTTATGCTGCACAATACTTAATAAATTTTCCCGATAAATAAAACCCCCTGTTTGGACAGTTTTAGCACCTGTTGGTCCTTAAATAAAAATTACAATAGCAACAGCGTATAGTTTTAGGCTTTAATAGCTACATTTGAAATTGCATAATCTGGCGTGTAAAATACCAAAACTGTATTTAGGCAGAAACCTTTACCAATGAAAGTTTTACCGATAAAATTTATAAGGATTTTGCAGGCAAGCGTTAACCCTTTTAGAAAATAATTTTTGTACCCGCCAAAACTTTTTTATGAAAAAAAACATGAGATTTATTTTTACAACCCTTTCGCTGTTGCTTTTGCTAACCGTTAAAGTAATTGCGCAACCTTGTACCCAGGTAACCCAACCTTTGGTATATGGTCAGCAGTGCTTTAAGGCAGACAGTACGGGATATTATTCCTTCGGCGTAAGCGGCGGTAATGCCCCTTATACCTATACCGTGAAGGATGCATCCAATAATACGGTGGCAACAGAAATGATTTATGGTACACAGGGGGGTAACCTCTCCCGT
>JANXWM010000434.1 GCA_025351145.1 Chitinophagaceae bacterium | reverse complement strand
TTTTGTATGGACAGGACGTAGGCCGCAGACTGGGCGGGGTTTTCAGGGAGGCAGCAACTCTTGCTGAACAATTCGGAGATGAACGTGTTTTTAATACAGCTATACAGGAAGCATACATTATTGGTTCTACGGTAGGCATGTGCGCAGTGGGTATAAAACCAATAGTTGAAGTTCAGTTTGGTGATTATGTTTATCCCGGCTTTAATCAATTGGTAACAGAAATTTCCAAGAGCTGTTATTTAAGTTGCGGAAAATTTCCCGTGCAAACTTTAATTCGTGTGCCCATTGGCGCTTATGGGGGCGGAGGGCCGTATCATAGTGGCTGTGTGGAAACGACATTACTTTCCATCAAAGGGATCAAAGTAGTGTATCCATCGAATGCGGCAGACATAAAAGGATTGATGAAAGCCGCCTTCCTTGACCCCAATCCTGTTGTGATGCTGGAACATAAGGGCTTGTACTGGAGTAAGGTAGCAGGAACAGAAGAAGCAAAGGCCATTGAACCATCCAGCGATTATATGATACCGTTAGGGAAGGCGAATATTATTTTAACTGCAGCCTATGACCGGATTCAAAATGGGGAGACTTGTTGCGTCATCACGTATGGTATGGGTGTGTATTGGGCAAAGGCCGCCGCAAAGAATTTTAGCGGCCAGGTTGAAGTGATGGACCTGCGTACCTTATTCCCTTTGGATGAAGCGCTTATCTTTTCTTCCGTAAAAAAACACGGCAAATGCCTGATATTGACCGAGGAGCAACAAAATAATTCGTTTGCTGAAGCATTGGCAGGCCGTATCTCCAAAAGCTGCTTTCAGCATTTGGATGCACCTGTGGAAGTAATGGGGGCATTGAATTTGCCTGCAGTACCGATGAATATTGTATTGGAACAGGCGATGCTGCCCAATGCGGAAAAGCTTGCAAAAAGGTTGGAAATTTTACTCAACGCCTGATGATGAAAATAACTCAGTTTATACTTTTTATTCTTTTATTTGAAACTACTAGCGCTCAAAATAACAGGAAAGATTATACGCAGTACGTCAACCCGTTTATTGGTTCAGCCCCGCAGGACACTAATAGTTTATCCGGCAGTGTTTTCCCGGGAGCCTGTATGCCCTTTGGGCTGGTACAACTAAGTCCGGATACTTATGATGCGCCTGAAGACCCCGCATCAGGATATAATTATAATGAAAGAACGATCGTAGGCTTTAGTCATACCCACCTTAACGGAACGGGTGTTGGCGATCTGTATGATATCATGGTGCAGCCCATTACCGGTACACCATTATGGCAACCGGGCGACGCCAAAAAAACCAGGAGTGGTTATCGTTCGGCCTTTTCGCATACCACGGAGAAAGCATCACCCGGCTATTATGCCGTACGGTTAGATGACTATAAAGTAAATGTTGAATTGACTGCGACGGCACATGTTGGCTTTCACCGTTATAGTTTTCCGGCAACAGACAGCGCTTATGTTTTATTTGACCTGGACCATACGCTGGATAAAAAAAGAAACTATTGGGTTTGCAGGATCATTGAAACGCATATTAAGCAAGTGGATGCCTATACCATTGAAGGATACCGGGTATTAACCGGATGGGCTAAACTGCGCAAGATATATTTTGTGGCAAAATTTGATCAACCCATCCAACAATCCTTGTTTGTGAATGGCAACAGGAAATATGCCAATGTGAATGTGATCAATGGGAATAATAGTAAGGCCGCTTTTCGTTTCAATACCAACAAAAGCCAGGTAGTGCAAATGAAAGTAGCTTTATCGACCACAAGTACCTCAGCAGCCTATAAAAACCTGGAAGCGGAATTGCCGGAATGGAATTTTGATGCTACCGTGGCCAATGCAAGATCAGCATGGAATAAAACCTTATCGGTTATTGAGGCCGATGGTACTGATGCGGTAAAACAAATTTTTTATACTGGTTTGTATCGCAACTGCATTCAGCCCAATGACCTGGCTGATGCAGACGGTTCTTATATGGGAACTGATTTTGTTGTGCACAAAGCCATTGATCACCAACATTATTCCACATTTTCATTATGGGATACCTATCGGGCTACACACCCATTGTACACTTTATTTGCCCCTCAAAAAGATGCGGCATTTATCAACAGTATGCTGCGGCAATATGACAGTTACGGATACCTGCCTATTTGGCAATTATGGGGTGATGAAAATTATTGTATGATCGGTAACCACGCTATTCCCGTTATTACTGATGCGGTATTAAAAGGCATCAAAGGTTTTGATCATGAAAAAGCCTACCAGGCTTGTGTAGGTTCTTCTACAACGGATCACCCGGGAGCACCCTTCAGTGTGTTGAATAAATATCATTATTTCCCGGAAAATATCCAGTCGCAATCGGTATCGCTCACATTGGAAATTGCATATGATGATTGGTGTGTTGCACAAATGGCAAACAAGCTGGGCAAAGCAAAAGATGCGGCCTTCTTCACAGAAAGGTCAGCGTACTATAAAAATCTTTATGATGCACGAACAAAATTCTTTCGTGCAAAAAATGATAAAAGTGAATGGATCAACCCGTTTAACCCGCTTCAATATGGCGGTAATGGCGGTAATCCCTTTACAGAAGGAAATGCATGGCAATATTTCTGGTATGTGCCACAGGATATGCCGGCGCTTATTACTTTAACCGGCGGCGAAAATGCCTTCAATGAAAAACTGGATTCGATGTTTACCCTGCAGGCAAAGGACAGTGATGTAAATGGAAATGCTTCTGGCTTCATTGGACAGTATGCACATGGTAATGAACCCAGCCACCACGTTGCTTATTTATATAATTACAGCGGGCAGCCATGGAAAACACAATTCTACGTGCATAAGATACTAACAGAATTGTATAGTAATACCGTGACAGGTTTATCCGGTAATGAGGATTGCGGACAAATGAGTGCCTGGTATATTTTCAGTGCCATGGGATTTTACCCGGTAAATCCTGCAAGTGGCCTCTACGTCTTTGGGTCACCGTTACTACAACATGTGATCCTTCACCTCGATAATGGAAAAATATTTACCATCAACGTGAATAACACAGGGAAGCCCTATATTCAATCTGTGAAATTGAATGGTAAACGATATGAAAAAAATTACATCCTGCACAGTGATATCGAAGCGGGCAGTGTACTGGAATTTGAGATGGGCGATCAACCCAATAAAGAATGGGGTATCAATACAGGGAGCAGGCCTTCCAGGTAGGTCGGTCAAATAATACTATCTTTTAACTGCTTATTGTCACAGTTGTTTTTTTACGATAACGGCCTTCATATTCAGCTATGTTTTTTGAATTAATCTGTTTATGTTTGTTGTAACGATTGCTAACAAATATGAGAAGAAAGTTCATCTTATCAGGGCTGTGTATTGTTCTCCTGCTTCTGCAGGGCTTTGCGCAAACCAATGATTCAACTTCTCATTCAAGCCCGGGAGAAAAATTTAAGATCAGTGGCTATGTAGATGCATATTACGCTTATTACACAGATTCAGCAGGGATCAACGATTTTCAAAAATTTCCATCCGTTTCTCCAAGAAGTAACCAGTTTGGGTTGAATACCGCACAGGTAAGTGTTGAATATAATGCGGAAAAGGTTCGAGGAATTGTAACCCTGCATTTTGGAGACATTGCAAAATGTGCATGGTCATCAGCCTATAATAATATAATGGAAGCGCACGCAGGGTTCCGCTTATGCAAAAAACTTTGGCTCGATGCAGGCTTTTTCAGAACACATTTTGGAACGGAGGGGCTTTTGCCAAAAGAAAATATTGCGAGCGCTATTTCTGTCAATACTTTTTACGAACCTTATTTTGAAGCCGGTGTTCGCCTGAATTATATGCCTGATTCAAAATGGGCGATAAATATTTATGCCTTAAACGGGTACAATGTTTATGAGGACAATAATAAAAAGAAATCATTTGGAATGGCAGTAACGTATACACCTGGTGCTACTATCAATTGGGGATACAGTAATTATATAGGAGATGATTCTTCCCCGGCTGATTCAATCGCACATTTGCGCATTCACCAGAATTTATTTTTTAATTACCAGGCTCAAAAATTAAAGATCCAGGTTGGCGGCGATTATTGCATACAGGAGAATACCGACATTGTATATAAAAAGAACATAGCCGCAACAATGTTTAGCGGAGTGATGGGGCTACGGTACCAGTTAAAAGAAAAATATGCAGCTTATGCAAGGGGAGAAGTATTTCATGACCGGCAGGGACTCATGTCGGGTGTTATACTAGATAAAGAAAATAAATATACGGGCTACATATTGCGGGGCATTACACTGGGTGCAGAATACAAACCTACTGCAAACACTTACCTGAGGATAGAAGGAAGACAGTTGCAGATGAAGAAGAACCAGGAGATATTTTACCGGAACGGGAAGGCCAGTGCACAAAGAATGGAATTCTTATGTAACATCGGAATTTCGTTTTAAGAAAAACAACTAAACTTTGAATCAAATTTTTTTAACTGTAACTCATAACTCATAACTTTCAACTTTAAAACTTAAAATTATGTTTGATACCGGGATAACAGGCTTCATGCTTTTAGCTACCAGCCTTGTAATGCTAATGACACCTGGACTGGCTTTCTTTTACGGAGGCCTTGCAGGAAAAAGGAACATATTAGGGATCATGATCCAAAGCTTTGTTTCGATGGGGATCACTACCATCATGTGGTTCATCTGCGGTTATTCGTTATGTTTTAGCGGTGATGCCATGGGCGGGTTCATTGGTAACCTCGATAAGATGTTCATGCATGGTGTGAACCTGAATACACCATTCCCGGGCAATACAAAATTACCGGAGTTCGTTTTCATAGCGTATCAAATGATGTTTGCCATCATTACACCTGCTTTAATTACAGGCGCATTTGTGAATCGTGTAACATTTAAATCTTACCTGATATTTTTAGTGCTATGGCAATTGTTGGTGTATTATCCATTTGCACACATGGTATGGGGTGGTGGATTATTGGCTCAATGGGGCGTGTTGGATTTTGCAGGGGGAATTGTAGTACATGCCACGGCAGGTTTTGCAGCACTTGCTTCTGTGATCTATGTTGGAAAAAGAAGAGACAAGGCATCTCCGCCAAACAGTGTTCCACTTATTGCAATTGGAACAGGATTGCTATGGTTTGGCTGGTATGGGTTCAATGCTGGCAGCGCCCTGGATGTAAATTCAATAACAGGGTTGGCATTTTTAAATACAGATGTGGCTGCATCTTTTGCGGCCATCACCTGGCTTGTGATAGAATGGTACCTGGTAAAAAAGCCAAAATTTGTAGGGTTACTTACAGGTGCTGTGGCGGGACTGGCAACGATAACACCGGCGGCAGGATATGTTTCACTGCCATCCGCTTGTTTAATAGGTATAGCAGCAGGAATAGTTTGTTATGTTGCGGTACATTTAAAAAATAAAATGGGGTGGGATGATGCACTGGATGTTTGGGGCGTTCATGGGATCGGGGGTTGCCTGGGTGTGATCTTATTGGGTGTATTTGCATCAAAAGCGATGAATGCAGCAGGAGCCGACGGATTATTGGCAGGAGGTTCCTCCTTCTTTCTCAAGGAATGTGCAGCAGTTGTAGGTTCCTGTATTTATGCATTTGTTTTTACTTTCGGAATGCTAAAACTGATCAATTTAATAACTCCTGTAAAAGTTGCCCAGGTGGATGAAGACAAGGGGTTAGATGATTCGTTGCATGGTGAAAAAGCTTATGATGAGGGGGTGTTATAATGATAAGTTCGCCAGGTAAACCGGTTATCAGTTTATAACCACTTTAGCTTTTGGCAAAATCGCCTATATTTGCACCCCGTTTGTCGGGGTAGCTCAGCTGGTTAGAGCATCGGATTCATAACCCGAAGGTCGGCAGTTCAAGTCTGCTCCCCGATACTAAGAAGTCTCTAAAAAGGGGCTTCTTTTGATTTTATGTCATTTACAGTTTACGCACTTACAACACAACACAAAAATATCAGCCGATGGTCAAATATTGACAATAGCATGACTATTGTGTCTTTACATAAAATCACTATGCTTTAAAAACATTTATAAGCCCAACCAGACCCAATTGGTTACAGAGGGTTTCGGACGTGATTAGGTTTAGTTCCTACCGCCCATAAATTGTAATTTTTTTTTAGATTATGTGTTCCCAGTTCCCTTTTTCTACTAAAGGCACATCTTGCCATTGGTTGGCAACAATATTATGGGGATGTGCTGATAAGTATCCGCAATAGCGGTTAAATGAAAAAAGGGTGTTATAAAATTTGGAGATTTAAATCTATTGCTTTATATTTGTAACTGTTAATATTTTATAAAATAAACTAATGAAAAAATATCCCGTAAGATGTCCCGTTACAGCTTATTTACGTGTAATAGACGGGCACTGGAAACCGATAATTCTTTGGAATTTACAAACAAAACCATTACGTTTTAAAAATATTCTGGCAGTTCTGCCAGACATCTCGACCAAGGTACTTACAGAACAACTAAATGAAATGGAAGAGGATAAGCTGATTAGCCGCAAAGCCTACAATGAAACGCCTCCCAGGGTGGAGTATGAATTAACTAATTACGGCAGG
>JANXWM010000430.1 GCA_025351145.1 Chitinophagaceae bacterium | reverse complement strand
CTTTGTATTAATTCATAGTACAAACACTCTTTGTATGATGATTCTAATAAACCCGGCCCCAATTCTGTATGCACTTTAAATGCTGCTTTTAATATTTGTTCAGTAATTTCATTCTCACTCATAGAAAACTCCTTTAACTCTGTGAAAAAAACTCTGTGTAACTCTGTGGTTAATTGCTTCGCTATATTAAACCGCTTAAATCTACGCTGAGATAAAAGCTGAATAAAATTTCCAACTGTGCAAGAGTGCGACGCAAGTAAAGCCTCACAACGATCTGTTGCTGGGTTCCAAATAATTACACAACAGATATGGTGAAAACAGTAAAGCGGCGGGTGATTATTTTGGCATTTCAAAAATAGCCGGATCAATTGCTTTATTTACTTCTACCTTTTTAATAGTGGTTGACAGTTGAAAAGACCCTAAATCGATTTCGGTTGTATAGGGCATTACAAAACCCACATCTGTTTTTGATAATTGGAAAAGGTGGCTGTAACAGCTACCTGCTGGCCCTGCATTTCTCCCTGCCTTACCATTTTTGTGAGATAATAAGTTGCCATATCGATGTAGTATGTGGACTCAAGGTTATTTGCAGAGGTTAGCTTGATCTTATAATTTCCGCCTTCTGTTCCCTGCAATTCTGCTTTGCCAATATGGTTTGCCGAGTAGTTAAATAAAGCTCCCCCAATAATAATATCATCTTTCACAGAATTGTACTCATCATCTGTCATGGCAACTGCGTCAGTGCCGCCTGCAAACGGATTAATGTTCCATCCACCTTTGTCGGTATAACATCTTACTAATTTTTGCCCGTTGAATTCCGTTTCACTTTTAAAACCTTTACCATTCAGGATATTTGTTACAACAGGGTTATCATTCCCCATCATTTGCGTGCTGGCTTCCATATACATCGAATTGACCTGCGCAATTTTATCTTTGCCGCCAATGGCATCAATATGTTTGTTGATTACTTCATCAACAGTTTGCGCATGCGTAAAAGTTGCCATGATAAAAGTTGCTGATACGAGTAAACAAATTTTAAATTGTTTCATTGTTTTATTTTTTGTGTTGTTAGTGTTGTTAACAAAGCAATTTACAAGTGTGTCCTAAAATGATTGGATTCTTACATGGCATGAATATAAGCAGCGCTGTCTTTAAACTTATCCAGTTCCATCTCTACAAAAAAGTTTTTTACGCCCCCTGTTTTGGCGGCGGCAAAAAATTCCTTCCAGTCAATAACACCCTGGCCAACGGGTACTTCTTTTTTATCGGTTGTCCAGTCTGACAAGTGCGATGAAACAAATCTTCCCGGATACTTTTTAAAATAGTCTGCGGCTTTATAACCAAGATTTATTACTTCTGTCTGAAACTGCATCTTCACAAGATCAGCATCAAACTTACTCATCAATGCATCGTAAATAAGCTGGCCACCTAATTGTGCAAACTCAAATTCGTGGTTGTGAAAACCGGTTTGTATGCCCGCTGTTTTTATTTTAACCGCAGCTTTATTTAGTTTATCTGCAGAAGCTTTATAGTCATCTAATGTTGCAGTCTTGGGCAGCCAGAATGTTGAGCATATCATTTGCGTAAGGCCCAGCTCCTGCGCAAATTGAATGGTTTCATCTATTTTGTCTTCGGCAAATTCTGCGGAACCAAAATGACAGCTTGGGCAGGTGAGCCCGGCATCATTGATCGTCTTTTTTATGTCAGCAGTTTTCATGGCTGCAAAGGTTCCAAAACCTATTTGCGCATAACCTTTTGGTGAGCACATTTCTATCATTTTGTAGCCCATGTCCGCCATCATTTTCAGCGTTCCGGGAAAGTCTTTACCAAGCTTGTCTTTCACTGTCCAGGACTGAAAGCCAATGGGCATGTTACTGCCTGCAGCGGCGGCAAACAGTTGCGATGGCAACTGCGATAATGCGAATGCTGCACCTGCAGCTTTTGTTGTTTGAAAAAGGAATGAACGACGGTTTATTTGTTTCATGACGAAGTATTTTATTTTAGATTTTGTACCAAACTGCATTGCTGCTATGAGGCTTCTCTTGCGTCGCACTCTTGTACTGAAGAATGGCTATGAGCCATTGGCTGTTGGCTAATAGCTAAAGGCTAACAGCTAAAGCCCTTGTTGCTCATTGTTCCGAACGTACAAGAGTGCGACGCAAGAGACGATGCCATAAAAAACCATAGCTGGAATCCTAATAATTACACTCACTTAAATAGTAGACGGATCCCAACCGGTTCTGTATTCCCTGCTTAAGTATTTATTTGCATCAGCTACATTAGTGATCTTAATATTTGCTGCATCGTATTTCAACAGCTTGTTTGTTCTTAATGCCACAGCATATAAATTAATGGCTTCTGTAATGTATTCCGCCTCCGTAAAATTACCTGCATATTGTTTGCCGGTTTTGCATGCGTTAACAAACAATGGCAATGCTTCGGAAGTCTGTTGTACCTGGGTGCGACTGTCTGCATTTGCCTTAGCCGGGTTATCCATTTTTGTGCCGGAAATGATTTGGGGATCCTGCACATTAAAGCCTGCGAGTATCTTACCCTTGTCGCCTACAAACATCATTCCTTCTTCGGGCAATTCTTTGTTGTCGTTGGATAATTCAACAGGTATTGGCGGACGCATGCCACCATCGTACCAGCACAGATCAACAGGAGGCCTGTTGCCATTCGCCGGGTATTTAAACCGAACGGTGCTGGCCATAGGGAAAGAGAAATCGTTGTTGATGCGGTAAGGAACCGGGTCGTGGAAACTGCACACATGGCTGCGGTGTGGCTCCACGCTAATGGGCGAGGTTAATTTCAATGCATTGAACACTGTCCATAAACTGTAGTGGCCCATATCGGCCATGGAACCGCCACCGAAATCGTACCAGCCACGGAACACCATATTGGTATAATTTGGACTGTAAGGGCGATCAGCTTCAGGGCCAAGCCACAGATCCCAATTAAAGCCATCTGGAACAGGCGGTTTGTCTGACGGCAGGTCGGGATATTGTGGCCATACGGGGCGGTTGGTCCAGTTATGTACTTCAGTAAGCGTACCAATAGCCCCGGCATTTATCCATGCCATTACGGTTTCCATAGAGCCGTTTGAATCCCATGGTATCAGGTGTGTTATTGCCTTGCTGTTACGCGCCATTTCAATTACTTTTTTTCCTTCCATCAACCGGTTGGAAAGTGGCTTATGCACCAGCACATGTTTGCCTCTTTTTATGGCTGCCATCGAAAGAATCCCATGCAGGTGATCCGGTGTCATTATCTTAACTGCATCAAGGTCTTTTTCTTTTTCTAATAATTCCCGCACATCTGCATAAGCCGTGCAGCCTTTAAATTTTTGATCCGGCCGAACGTTCGCATAGTAAGTATCAACAATAGATTTTCCATTTTCTCTTCCACCTGGTATCAGGCCATCGCCACCGCAATCCCAGTCGGGCTTTTTAATGGTTTTACGTATCTCACCCCTCAGGTAATCTTTACCCCAGTCTTTATAACCAATTGCTTTTTCACTGGGGTCGCAAACAGAGATTACCTGTATCTCAGGTACAGCAAGCAACGGCAATAATTCCCTTATGCCCTGCGTGCCCACGCCTATATAAGCGAGTGTAATTTTATCACTGGGGGCAACATAATTTTTCCCGCCAAGCACATGTCTTGGAACAATGGTAAAAGCAACGGCGGCGGTTGAAGCAAGTTCAACGAACCTTCGCCGGTTCATTTGCGATTTTTTTACTGTGGCATCTGCTGGCGCTTCGTTTTGAATATCCGCAACGGTAACATGCAAGTCAACATCTTTTTTCATACAGAAGATTTTTTTCGTTAGAGTGAGAAATTAAAATTACGGGATATAGCGAATTTAAAACAGACTTTTATTTGGAGCCGGGCTGATGTACTGCTATCATCGTTCCTTGCGTCGCACTCTTGTACATTCTGTAATGCTATTCAGCTTTTATTGTATCGTAGATTGAAGCGAATAATTGTTGCCATGTGAGTACAAATGGGGATTATTTTACCTGTGCAGGAGATTATGATGGCCGTGCAGGAGATTATGGTGACCATGCAGGAGATTATATTGCTTGTGTAAGAGATTATATAGGCTGTGCATGACTTTATACTGATCGTGCAGGAGATTATGGTGGCCATGCAGGAGATTATGCTGACTGTGAAGGAATTTATGCTGGGTCTGCATACTAAAGGGTGTAAACGATTAATGCTGTGGTTTCAAAAATTGCCTATTTTATTTCCGTTTTCCATTGGCGAGGACGCCAATGGAAGCGCATTGCGGACACCAACAACTGCATATAAATGATTAATGCTGGTTTCAAAAATTACCTACTATATTTCCGTTTGCCATTGGCGAGGACGCCAATGGAAGCGCATTGCGGACACCAACAACTGCATAAAGCGATTCAATGCGATAAAATGTCGAATTGAGATTTTAGATATAATACAGAATTTTAGTGCTTGCACCTAAAGTCTTTTGTAAACTAACCCGCCCAAGACCCTTAACCACGAAACCCACGCCTCAGTCTTTAGCTAACTTTGCATTTTTATAATGACATACTTAAACCAACTGGGTAAGCTTAATTCGCTTCCTTGAGGTAATTTTCTTCGGAAATAATACTATAGTCTAGAAGTTTATCATCACAAAATTGTGCTATAACAGCACGCGCAAATGTTCCTATTTTTTTTGCCAAACTACTTCTTTGATTAATAGGAAGATCTGCAAGTTGTCCTTCGCTAGTTTCCCATCTTAAAGAGAAGTGCCAATAGTTCCACTTTGCTGGGGTATGTTTTATTATACAGGTTGCAACTTGAGGTTGATTATTTACAAAATAAGAAAATTGCTTTTGATGAAGTTTATCAATTTTTATTACCCAAAATTTACGATTAACAACTAAATAAAAATCTTCTTCATAAATCGGTACGTTTACTTGTTCATCAGGTGAACAATAGTCATAAAAATGCAGAGAGCCTTGTGTAAATTTTATTTTAATATAATCGCATTTGAAAATGCCTAAAAGACTTGTAGAAAGATCTTCGATTCTACTTGTAGGGTCACAAATATTTTTAGTTTTTATAAAATTAGTTACTTCATCTCTCATAGTCTCTCCTTCATTCAATTCTACATGATGAATTAAATAAAAATCTGATAGATCACTCTTGATAAGTTTTTTTCTAAGGTGCGGGAGAATTTGTTCAGGATAATTCATTTATACGAGCTGAAAGATTTTGATATTGTTCGGTGTTAATGCTTCTGCAAGCCTATTAATGGTATCATCTAAGTTTCCACCGTAGTTAAAAATATTTTCATCATTTAAAAATACACTTACCACTGCTTCATCAGAATTATCATAAGAGTCTATCAAAAAGTGTTGAAAATAAATTTTCATAACACCCTTTTGTATGGTATAAAAAACACTACCCTCTCTTGTTACTTCAAGTAATATTTTATCGGGGTTACAAGCAACAAGTGCATCTAAAGAAAGTTTTAATTTCTCTTGCAATATATATTCATTTTGACCGAAAAAAACTTCAGATAGTTCCTTATATTGTTTAGTAAATGATTGAATTGGCTTTATATACTTTCGAGTATCATAAATTGGGGTATTGTCTACATTAAAACGATCGGCAAGAAATTCTGAGCCACTGCTTTCCTGCATTTTTAGCATCAAAGGAAAAGAATCAAATACAGTAAGAATTGCCCCATGAAGTTTTATAGTATGTTCTGTAAAGATTGGCATAATAACAATTTTAGTATTGTGGGTTTAATGATTCAAGGAACTCTTTATTTACAATGCTAAAAAAAATTTCTTTTTCTTTTATATGTGCATCTTCAATTATTGGTAATAATTCCAGAACTTCTTTTATTTTTAACTCAGAATTGATTACATCGATATCTATTCTGGAAACTGCAATCATTTCCATTGTATTACGATCAATAGTTGGTTTAAAGACAGGTAGGTTGTTACTAAGGTTTAGAACTATTTTTGATCCATTATAATTAAATTCACTTCTAAATAAAATATGATTACTCATAATTTCAGACAATCCAAATTCATATTTAAATTTAGTACAATCTTTTAAGTCTTTATTTTCATATTCTGTAAGATATCTCAGCCCAACCCTTGTCCATTTAGTGATATAAGTGATTTTCATTATAGAATGCAAAGCTTTTTCTATCTCCGGAAAAAAATCATCCCAACCAATATATTGATTCAAACAAGAAAAAATAATTGCGTTTGATGCTAAACGAATACTTATTTTATCATTGTAAATTATATGTTCGTTTGATTTTACTGGCAAAAGCACAGTACGTTTGGCAGACTGACTTGGTTGATTAACAGCTAAAGGTAAATTTGTATAATAATATGTCATATCAAATGAGTCGAAGATAAGTCCAAGCAATATCTCATTAGGTACTGTTGCCTCATATTTTAATTCTATGACTGCCTCCAAAATGCAGTCGGGTGTAATCTTTTTTGGTAATATCATTAAATCTGTTGAATTCTTTCTTGGAAAAATATATGGGTTAAACAACCGTATTAATCACAAAGTACGGCTGAAAATTTAAAACTTTTGCAAAAGTTAGAAAGTATAACAAAGCAAAAGAACATATTTGAAGTTAAGTATCCAAAATTATATCCTTCGCTTCGCTAAAAAGCTCATTCCTAATCCAACCGTACAAGTGAGTGACACAACAACCGATGCTATGAAATACCAAAGCTGGTAACCTAAATATTCCCCTTCTTCATTTCTTTCACAGCATAATCGCAGGCCCTTGCGGTAAGCGCCATATAAGTAAGCGAAGGATTTACACAGGAGGTGGAGGCCATGCAGCTGCCGTCGGTAATAAATACATTGGGTACTTCGTGCATTTGGTTAAAGGCATTGAGCACGGATGTTTTTGCAGAGCGGCCCATGCGGGCAATACCCATTTCGTGGTTGGCATTGCCGGGGAAGGAGATGCTGCCATTTACTTTTACGTTTTTATAACCCGTGGCCTGCAGCATTTGCTGGCCGGTAGCGGCAATGTCTTT
>JANXWM010000421.1 GCA_025351145.1 Chitinophagaceae bacterium | reverse complement strand
TTTTGTATTGTCGCTAAGGCAACAATTAAAAAAGCGAAAATTTACAACTTTCGTATGTTATATTGTTCCTTATATAAGTTATTGATAATAGGAACATAAGGTTTTGAATAAACAAAACTTTCGCATATTTTTGAATTAGCTGCTACTTTACCGAGACCCTCTCCAACATACAAACTACTTGACTTTGATAACCACTTTTCCTTTTGCACGACCTGCTTCTATATAAGACATAGCGTCATTTGTTTTTGTAAAGGAAAACACTTTATCTACAACAGGGCGAATAATTCCTGCATCAATTAAAGCCGTAATTTCATCTAAATGCTTTCCGCTAGGTTTCATAAACAAAAACGAGTAATGTACATGCAGCTTTTTTGCTAGTTTTTTAATTTTAAAACTCAATAACCGCATCACATTTTTTAACAACCAATTCAATCCAGCTTCTTTAGCATAATCTACATCAGGCGGACCCGAAATAGAAATTGCTTTTCCATCAGGCTTTAATATTTTAATCGCCTTTTCCAGTGTTTTAGTATCCTGACTGTTCAATACTAAGTCATAATCTTTTAATATCGTTTCAAAATCTTGTGTTTTGTAATCAATAATCAAATCGGCACCGAGACTTTTTACCAAATCTATATTTGTAGCACTTGTAGTTGTTGCTACATAAGCACCTAAATGTTTTGCCAACTGAATAGCAATTGTACCAACACCACCTGAACCTGCCTGAATAAAAACTTTTTGCCTTTTTTTCAAATTTCCCTTTTCAACCAAAACTTGCCAGGCTGTTAAACCAACCAACGGAATGGATGCAGCTTCTTCCATCGAAATGTTTTTGGGTTTCAACGCCAACGCATTTTCTTTGATAGCAATAAATTCTGTAAAAGCTCCCATGCAACTGGCATATACTTCATCGCCAATTTTAAACTTACTAACTTTTGCACCTACTTGGGTTACAATGCCTGCTACATCATACCCAATAGTGAAAGGGAATTTAAAAGGCATTACCATTTTAAATTCGCCACTTTTTATTTTGGCATCTATCTGGTTTACACTTGCAGCATGAATTTCTACTAACACTTCGTTGTCGTTTATGACTGGTTTTGCTATTTCTGACAAATGCAATTTTTCATTTTTTCCGTATCGCTTTACTTGATATGCTTCCATTCTTCTTGTTTTATTTTGATAAAAATGCTAATGCTTGTTTTACAAATATTTCATGATTTTGAAAAATTCCACCGTGTCCAGAATCAGGATAAATGATCAATTCAGCGTTTGGGAAACGTTTTGCCATGTCGTAAGAATTTGGCGTTGGCACCATTCTGTCGTAATCGCCGTTTACAACAAATATCTCATGCTTAATTTGTGATAGGTCGGCAGGCATTTCAAGCGACCAAGCATGAATTGCCTTTAATTGTTTGTTCATTGTTGAAATAGAAATTTCTGTATCTCTATTTATGGTTCTTTCTTTAATCCGTTTTAAAAATTGATGGGCTGCATTTTTACCATTTGGAGTTTGTGTAAAAAACAAATAAAATTTCGGGTCTCTGAACGTAAGGTATCCTCTAAATATATCGTAGTAAGTTATTTTTGTAACCTTATTCATTCCTTTACCTCCTCTTGGGCCGGTGCCGGCAAGGATTACTTTATTTACCAGTTGTGGTTCTTGCAATACTATTTCTTGCGAAACCATACCGCCTAATGAAAACCCCAACAAATCAACCTTTTTAAGCCCTAACTTTTTAATACAAGCAATTGTATCCGTTGCCATCGCCTGTATAGTTTCAGGTGCAATGCCCGATGAGGCTCCAACACCACCATAGTCAAAAGAAATTATTTGTCATTGGGCTGCAATACCATCCATCACTCTTGGGTCGCAATTATCTAAAACAGCGGCTAAATGATTGAGGTAGATTACAGGAATGCTACCTTCTTTTCCATAAGAACGATAAGCAAATTTCAGATCATTTACTTCTATAAATTGTGTGGGAACAGTAGCATATAAATAACTGAATTTATTGTCCATTTTATTTGCTTTGATTTAAAATCGCTAAATTTGCTTGCATATTGCAAGTGCAAATATACAAACTACTTTCAAATTGCAAGTTATATTTTATGGAAACGAATAAAAAAAGGTCAGACTGCCCATTAGGTTGTTCACTTGACGTATTTGGCGATAAGTGGTCGCTGCTTATTATTAGGGATTTAATGTTTTTTCAAAAATCAACCTACAACGACTTTTTAAAATCTGCCGAAGGAATTGCCACCAATATTTTAGCGTCAAGACTAAAAGGGCTTGAAAAAAATGGCGTAATTGAAAAACTGGAACACCCAGACAGCAAAACAAAAATTTTGTACAGACTGACACCAAAAGGAATTGATTTGTTGCCAATAATTATGGAAGTTTACATTTGGTCGGAAAAATATTTTAACCTGCCTGCCGACATAAAGGCGACAATTAAAGAAGCGAAGAAAGACAAAGACAAATTTGCAAAACAGCTAACAAAAGAATTGAAAAACAAGTTGAACGAGAAAAAAAGCAGCGCATAACAAATAAGGCTTCGTCGGGCACGCAGTGCCAACGATGAAGCCCCGGTTGTACGGAACCACGCGGTAGGTGTAACTTTTATTATGGGGATTTCGATAATACGCAAAGGGGTCAGCGTTCAATATGCTGAATAGGACA
>JANXWM010000380.1 GCA_025351145.1 Chitinophagaceae bacterium | reverse complement strand
ACCACGCAAAAGCATTATAAAATGCACAAGTTTCAGCATTATTATTTCTGGATGTTTTATTGCATTCTGCATTTATACTGGAGCCTGGTAAGCGATTATAAAAAATACTTCCGTGGAAAAGTTGGCGAAATCCCCCTAAAGAAGATGACTGTAAGGGATCATATCAGCTTTTGGGGATTTAAAGCAATGCATTATACTTTATTTATTGTTGTTCCTATTATTATGGTTGGCTTTACAAGCTGGCTTATTGGGTTTCTTACTTTTTCAGTAGTTGCCGGGTTTACTTTAAGCATTGTATTTCAACTGGCACATACCGTAGAAGATACTGAATTTCCTATTCCGGATGCTTTAACGGGCAGACTTGAAGACGAGTGGGCGATACACCAGTTAAAAACTACTGCAAACTTTGCTACAAGCAACCGTTTTATCTCCTGGTTTGTTGGTGGCTTAAACTTTCAGATTGAACATCATTTGTTCCCTAAAATTTCGCATATACATTATCCTAAAATCAGCCGCATCATTAAACAGGCTTGTGAGGAATATGGTGTTAAATATGTAGAATACCGCAAAATGCACCAGGCCGTTATATCTCATATCTCTTTTTTAAGGCAGATGGGAAGGGCTTAATATTATAATTGAAATCATTTTAAATCCGGGAGCAGGGAGCTTTTAAAAAAAAGCTTTTTGCTTCCGGATTTTTCTTTTGTGGGTACCCAGCTGAAGAATATGAATTGAACTTCGTTGCGTCGCACTCTTGTACGGTTGTAACAACTGGCAACAAGGCAAAGAGTAGCCCGCAGCTTATGAATCAAGTCAAGATTATATTCGCATAGTTGATTCATAATCCGAACGTATAAGAGTGCGACGCAACGAAGATCAATTGAAGCAATGCAGTTGGGTTCATAAAAAAAAAGCCTGCATGCAACGGCGCAACCAAATCCTTTGTCAGCCCACAAAACTTACTTGTATGAAAAAAAATATTAACCTGGTACCACTGCAGCTATTTGCCGTTATCTGCACCCTGTTATTTCTTTCTGCCTGTTCAAAAGATAGCAGTAACAAAAGCAGGCAAACTCAAAGAATTACATTGTACACGCCCATCTATAAAGCAAAGGCCGATGTGCTGGCCGCCATCAACGGAACATCATCGCAATCCATTGAGCATGCAGGCAAGCTGTATATAAAAGATAATTTTATTTACCTTAACGAAGTAAACAAAGGCATACATATTATTGATAACAGCAATGCTGCACACCCGGTGCAGATTGCATTTCTTTCCATCCCCGGTAACCTCGATATTGCCATTAAAGGCAATACACTTTATGCAGACATGTACACCGATCTGCTGGCACTCGATATCACCGATCCGCACAACGCCAAAATAAGCAGCACACTCAGTAATTTCTTTATGGGCAGGGCTTATGTAAATAACCATCCTTCAGCTTTGGATGACCAGGTGGCTGTTGACTGGAAAGAAAAGGATACCACTATTTACGTAGATGAGTATCCTTACTATAGTGATAACGGAGGTATCTTAGAAACCGCCAATGCACCCGGCATAAAATCAAATTCTGGTGTTGCAGGCTCTATGGCAGGCATGGTATTAATCAATAATTATCTATATGCTATCTCCGAGATGCACAGCCTTAGTATTGTAGATATATCCAACCCTGCAGTTCCAAAACTTGATTCAACTTTTTTTGCCGGTTTCGATCTGCAAACCATTTATCCGTTTGAAGATAAACTGTTTCTCGGTTCTGCTATTGGCATGTTTATGTACGATGTAAGCGATCCGCAGCATCCAGCTTCAATCGGTGAGTTTACACATGGCCGTGCCTGCGATCCCGTAATAACCGATGGCAGTTACGCGTATGTTACACTGCATGCAGGCGAATCTTGCGGGGGCGATGTAAATGAACTAAACGTAATTGATGTAAAAGACCTGCAGAAAAGCGTGCTTGTAAAATCTTACCCGCTTACAAAACCAACCGGGTTAAGCAAAGATGGCAACCTGCTTTTTATTTGCGATGGTACCAAAGTAAAGATTTACAATGCCTATAACCCAGCCAAATTGGTACTTGAAAAAGAGATTGACAGCAACGAACCTTATGATGTTATTGCTTATAATAATAAAGCGCTCATAGTAACAGCCGACGGTCTTTACCAGTACGATTACAGCAACATAAACAATGTGCGGTTATTAAGTTTTCTTGCTGCCAAAAAATAATTTCGCATGAGTAGTAAAAGCTGGGGTGAACGTAAAGTTTATCTCAGCTTTTTTATTTTTTATGAACCCGGCAATAGAACTACTATGAAACATCCTTGCGTCGCACTCTTGTACGTTTGGATTGTAAATTGAGCTTTTACCGGAGCGTAACAATTGCGTAAATAAATTTTAATTTGCTTGATTTGTGAAATCATTAAGGCATACATTCGTTAATACAAGAACTCGGCGTCATCCGAGTTGACGACCTGAATTTTATTAAACCTGCAGAACATTGTCAATTTAAAAGGAACTCGTTCCGTAATAAAAACTCAATTATGTACAAGGCAAAACATTTGAGTCCAATGGTACCTTCGTTCGATATTGCCAAGACCGTATCATTTTTTATTGACCTGCTTAAATTCGAAATTCTTCGGGATGACAAAACATACGTCATTTTACAAAAAGACAATCTAACAGTTCATATTTTACAGGCTGGCAAAGACGTTGGAGAAATGGAGTTTTATCTTGAAGTGGACGATCTTCTGTCTATATGGAATTACATAAAAAGCAACTTAGACGGAATTAAATTCAAAGAACCTTTCAACCAAATTTATGGTATGAGAGAAATTCATCTCATTATACCAATGACAAAAACACTTCTGTTTATTGGACAAACAATAAGCTGAAAAAAGCCCTGTTGTT
>JANXWM010000365.1 GCA_025351145.1 Chitinophagaceae bacterium | reverse complement strand
CGACGGCGACGCCGACCGCAATCTTTTGCGCTATATTTTTACTAAAGATTGTTTATTTGCTATATAGAAAAACCAACAAAACATGCAGGTTATACTCGGAGTAATTTTTCATTTTATAGGAGGTTTTGCTTCAGGCAGTTTTTACATGCCTTACAAGAAAGTAAAAGGCTGGCATTGGGAAAGTTTCTGGATCGTTGGAGGTATTTTTTCCTGGTTCATTGTACCACCGCTTGCGGCGTATCTTACCATTCCAGGTTTTGCTGATATAATCAAGGGAGCAAGCGGCACTGCATTGGGTATTACGTATTTGTTTGGTGTGCTCTGGGGTATTGGTGGTTTAACTTATGGCCTCGGTGTTCGCTACCTCGGCGTTTCACTGGGCAGCAGTATTATCCTCGGTTTGTGCATGGTATTTGGCGCTATTATTCCTTCCATTTATTACGATTTATTTCCTAAGGAAGGTAAAGATACTTTCAGCATGTTAATTGGTTCTACCTGGGGGCTCACGGTTCTTTCGGGTCTTGCAGTATGTATTATTGGAATCATTATTTGCGGTAAAGCCGGCACAATGAAAGAAAGTCAGCTTTGCGGTGCAGGGAATACAGATCCGCATGGAATGGAAACGAAAACCGAATATAAATTTGCGCTGGGCATGTTTGTTTCTATCGTGTCTGGTGTGTTAAGTGCATGCTTTAATTTTGGTCTCGAAGCAGGTAAACCAATGGCCGATCTTGCCAATGAAATCTGGAAGAATGCTAACCCTGGTCAGGGCAATTTTTTATACCAGAACAATGTAACTTATGTAGTTGTTTTGTGGGGCGGATTAACTACCAATTTTATCTGGTGTATGATCTTAAATGCACGCAATAAAACCTTTGGAGATTATACCAATAAACAAACACCGCTATTAAAAAATTATATTTTTTCAGCGCTTGCCGGCACCACCTGGTTCTTACAATTCTTTTTCTATGGCATGGGCGAAAGCAAGCTGGGCAACGGTCCCAGCTCCTGGATCTTGCACATGGCATTCATCATACTCACCGCAAATATGTGGGGGTTTGTATTAAAAGAATGGAAAGGCGTAAGCAAAAAAACAACCACCACAATTGTAATTGGAATTATAACAATCATACTTTCTGTACTGTTGGTTGGTTATGGTAATTCGATAAAGTAGTGAGTGGTGAATAGTTAATTTTTGGAGCCGGGCTGAAGAATAAGTATTAAGCTATCGTTGCGTCGCACTCTTGTACGTGTAGTTCTTTATTCAACAAATGAAACCACGAAGACACTAATACGCGAAGATACCACTAAGCCTTTGTGTTGCTTTGTGTCTTTGTGGTTCAAAAAAATTCATCAAAATTCAGAACGTATAAGTGAGTGACACAACAGGCGATGACCAAAGAACAGAAAGATCGTCAACAAAAATATTATTATTAGTTATGAGCACAACAACGAAAGAACAAATTCAAAGCTCCCCTTTAGGGGTTGGGGGCTTCAAACACGTAAGCTACCTATGGGACGAAGCCAAAGCAGCAGAACTCGCAGGCGATGAGGTAGCCTTGTTAGTATATCGTTCCAATTTATTAGGCGCGGATCTAAGGTTGACAAACTATGGTGGCGGCAACACCTCCTGCAAAGCAATGGCCAAAGATCCATTAACAGCAATGGAGAAAGAAGTGATGTGGGTAAAAGGCAGCGGCGGAGATCTCGGCACCATGAAGCGCAACGGCCTCGCTGCTTTGTATGTTGATCGTTTGCGCAGTTTGAAAAACATTTATCGTGGCCTTGAATTTGAAGATGAGATGGTAGAATTATTCAATCATTGCATTTATGATCTTGCATCAAAAGCACCTTCGATAGATACGCCGTTGCACGGATTTTTGCCCTTCAAACATATAGATCATTTGCATCCCGATGCAGCCATTGCAATTGCTGCTGCTAAAGATGGCGAGAAAATAACAAAGGAATTATTCAACGGAACAATAGGTTGGGTAAAATGGCAGAAACCGGGTTTTGAATTAGGTTTAATGCTTAAGCAATGTCTTGATGAAAATCCCGGTATCCGTGGCATCATGCTTGGTTCCCATGGCTTATTTACATGGGGCGATACAGCTTACGAAAGCTACATAAACACCCTGGAAGTAATTGAGCGCTGTGCACAATACCTTGAAGATAATTATGGAAAGAAGGGTCCCATCTTCGGCGGACAAAAAATTGAATCATTACCAAAAGAAGAGCGCTTAAAAAAAGCAGCCACGCTTGCTCCAATTTTACGAGGCTTCTGTTCTTCGCAAACAAAAATGATTGGTCATTTTACAGATGATGAACGTGTGTTGCAGTTCATTAATTCAAATGATCTTGACCGTTTGGCGCCACTTGGTACAAGCTGCCCTGATCATTTCTTAAGAACAAAAATTTCTCCGTTGGTATTGAATCTTTCTACAGATGAAGATGTAACAAACACAGCAGCAATCAAAGAAAAAATAGCGCCGTTGTTTGAAGCATACAGAAAGATGTATGCAGAATATTATGAAACCTGCAAGCATCCAAACAGTCCTGCCATACGGGATGCAAACCCGGTAATTATTTTATATCCTGGTGTTGGTATGTTCAGTTTTGCAAAAGATAAACAGACAACAAGAGTTGCTTCTGAATTTTATATCAACGCCATCAATGTAATGCGTGGTGCAGAAGCTGTGAGTGAATACACATCGCTGCCAAGACAGGAAGCATTCAACATAGAATACTGGCTACTCGAAGAAGCTAAGTTGCAACGCATGCCCAAACCAAAATCATTGAGTGGCAGGATAGCACTTGTTACCGGAAGTGCCGGTGGTATTGGTAAAGCAATTGCAAAGAAATTTGCATCAGAAGGTGCATGTGTTATTATCAATGATATTAATGCAGAGCGCATGCAAAGTGCAATGGAAGAATTTCAGCAACAGTTTGGCCGTGATACGGCTGCATCAACTTTGCTTGATGTTACAGATAATGCAACCATTGAAAAAGCATTTTCAGCCGCATCGCTGGCTTTCGGCGGTGTAGATATTATTGTAAACAACGCAGGCATCAGCATTTCAAAATCTATTACCGATCATTCAATCGAAGATTGGGATAAACTTTATGATATTTTAGTGAAAGGCCAGTTCCTTGTTTCAAAACTTGGTGTGGAGATAATGCGCAAACAAAATATAGGCGGCGATATTGTAAATATTGTTTCTAAAAATTCTGTGGTGTCTGGTCCAAATAATGCGGGCTATGGTTCAGCAAAAGCAGCGCAGGCACACCTTTCACGATTATTGGCTGCAGAACTTGGTGGCGATAAAATTCGGGTGAACACAGTAAACCCCGATGCCGTGATTGCAGACAGTAATATATGGGCTGGTGGCTGGGCCGAAGGCCGCGCAAAAGCTTATGGCATTAAAGTAGAAGAATTGCCTGCGTATTATGCAAAACGTACATTGCTTAACGAAACAATTTTGCCTGATGATATTGCCAATGCATGTTACGCTTTTGTTGGCGGACTATTAAATAAATCAACAGGTAATACATTGAATGTAGATGGCGGTGTGGCGATGGCGTTTTTAAGATAAGAAGATTTTTTATGTAGCCAGCTATAGTTCTTTGTTGATCGTTCCTTGCGTCGCACTCTTGTACGTTCCAAACATTGTGCGTCATTGCGAGGAACGAAGCAATCTCCTGCATAACATGAATACAATTCGGGAATGAACGACAAGAGATTGCTTCGGGAGGCCCTCGCAATGACGATGCATTATCCGAACGTACAAGTGAGTGACACAACCAAAGCTTCATAGAAGTACAAGTGCTGGTTACAAAAAAATAAAATAAACAATGCAACGTGTAGCATTTAAAATGAAACTCTTTAAAGGTTGCGAAGAAGAATACAAACGCAGGCATGATGCATTGTGGCCGGAATTACAATCATTGCTTAAACAGGCAGGCATAAAAGATTACTCCATTTTCCTTGATGAAGAAACAAACATATTATTTGGCTGCCTTACTATAGCAGACAAAACAAGGCTGAATGATTTGCCTAATGAACCGGTTATGAAAAAATGGTGGGCTTATATGAAAGACATCATGGAGACTAATGAAGATAATTCACCTGTAAATATTCCATTAAAAGAAGTTTTTTACTTGCCATAAAACGATTGATATGAATATCGAAAAATATAAAGTTGAAGCACACAATAGCGATCTTCTAAAAGACCATCAGCGCAGGCTTGATTTCATTATATCTGAAGTAAAAGATGCAGATGCCGTAATTCAAAAGTTACAAGACTTCCAGGTAGCAATCCCAAGCTGGGCACTGGGTACAGGCGGTACAAGGTTTGGTAGATTCCCTGGCGGCGGCGAACCACGAAATCTTGAAGAAAAGATTGAGGACATTGGTTTGCTGCATGCACTCAACAAATCAAGTGGAGCAATTTCTTTGCACATTCCATGGGATATTCCGGAGAATGCATCGCATATAAAATCATTGGCCGCGCAATATGGTATAAAGTTCGATGCCATGAACTCCAATACCTTCCAGGATCAGCCCGATCAGCAATTGACCTATAAATTTGGTTCATTGCAAAATGTAAATAAGGCCATTCGTAAACAGGCAATAGAACATAATATTGAAGTGATAAAATATGGTATTGAATTAGGCTCTGAATCACTCACTGTTTGGTTAAGCGACGGCAGTTGCTTTCCTGGTCAGTTGAATT
This sequence comes from Chitinophagaceae bacterium, assembly GCA_025351145.1. GTDB lineage: Bacteria > Bacteroidota > Bacteroidia > Chitinophagales > Chitinophagaceae > Limnovirga. The sequence continues at coordinate 5,020 of JANXWM010000365.1, read as the reverse complement.
TTAGAAATGCATTTCAAAATACGTTAGAGAGTTTACAGGAAGTGTACGCAGCATTACCAGGTGATTGGAAAATGTTTGTAGAATACAAAGCATTTGAACCAAATTTTTATTCCACTACAGTTGGCGACTGGGGCCAGTCATTCACTTATGTAAATAAGCTTGGGCCAAAAGCTTTTACATTGGTTGATCTTGGGCATCATTTGCCCAATGCAAACATTGAACAGATCGTTGCATTATTATTAATGGAAGGAAAACTTGGTGGCTTTCATTTTAACGACAGTAAGTATGGTGATGATGATCTTACAGTAGGCAGTATCAAACCTTATCAATTGTTCCTGATATTTAATGAACTAATAGAAGGTATGGATGCAAAAGGTATGAACCATGCAACAGACCTTGGCTGGATGATCGATGCAAGCCACAATGTAAAAGATCCATTAGAAGATTTGTTGCAATCTGTAGAAGCCATTATGATAACTTATGCTCAGGCATTATTAGTTGACAGAAAAAAATTAGCTGAAGCTCAGAATAATAATGATGTAGTAACGGCACAGGAAATATTGCAACAGGCATTTCGCACTGACACAAGGGCATTGGTGGCAGAAGCGAGGTTAAGAAGTGGCGCTGCATTGAATCCGCTTGCTTTATTCAGAGCAGAGAAAATAAGAGAAAACCTGATCAAACAAAGAGGCCTGAAAACCGTGGCTACAGGATTGTAATTGTGTTGAATAAAGAACAGAAAGTACAAGAGTGCGACGCAACGAAAGTATCATAGCAGCAATGCAGTCTGGCTCACAATAATTATGAACAAAATCTCTGTTATAGCAATTTTCGATGTAGGTAAAACCAACAAAAAATTATTACTGTTTGATGAACAGTATAAACTGGTGCATGAGGTAAGTAAACAGTTTGAAGAAACTGTTGATGAAGATGGTTTTGTCTGTGAAGATGTATATGCTTTAACCCAATGGGTTAAAGATTCTTTTGATGCTTTACCTGAAGATAAAAGCTTTGAAATTAAAGCCGTAAACTTTTCTGCTTACGGTGCAAGCTTTGTTTACTTAGATAATTACCTGGCTGTTTTTCTTCCTTTGTATAATTACCTTAAACCTTATTCACCCGAACTGCAGCAACAGTTTTATAATACTTATGGCGGTGAGAGTTTAATGGCTAAACAAACTGCATCTCCTGTGCTGGGTAATTTAAATTCGGGCATGCAGTTATACCGTTTAAAATATGAAAAGCCAGATGCGTTTACACGCATGAAATATGCATTGCATTTGCCGCAATACCTTAGCTATATCCTTACTTCGAAACTTCATTCGGATATTACCAGTATTGGCTGCCATACCAATCTATGGAATTTTCAAAATAAAAAATATCACCGCTGGGTAAAACAGGAAGGAATTCAGCCGAAACTATTGCCTGTATTGAGTTGTGCGGCTGTTGCAGGTTATGTGAATGAAACCATCACGGCAGGAGCGGGGTTGCACGATAGCTCCGCTGCACTGATACCTTACCTCGCTGCTTTTACCGAGCCTTTTGTATTATTATCAACCGGAACATGGAGCATTAGTTTAAATCCTTTTAATCATACACAGTTAAGCGATTATGAACTGCATCACGATTGTTTATGTTATCTTTCTTATAAGGGTAAACCAGTTAAAGCTTCACGGCTGTTTGCCGGTTATGAACATGAGCAGCAAACAAAAAAATTGTCTGAATATTTTGGTAAACCACAAAATTATTTTGCTACAGTTTTATACGATGCGGAAATATTAAACAACCTGCAGCCCGTTAACCCTGCAAAGGTTAGTGCGGGCAATGGCGGAATGGTACACCAGTCTGATTTTGCAGAAATGGATTTAAACGCATTTGCCAGTTATGAAGAAGCTTATCATCAGCTTATTGCAGACATAATGGTGCAGCAGGTCAAATCAACAAAACTGGTGTTAAGTGGCACGCCAGTTAAACGGATTTTTGTTGATGGTGGTTTTAGTAAAAATTCAATTTATATGCACCTGCTTGCCGGTGCTTTTACCGGCATTGAAGTGTATGCTGCTGCTGTTGCACAGGCTTCTGCATTGGGTGCGGCTTTAGCCATGCATAAGCATTGGAATACTAAACCTTTGCCATCCGATATTATTGAATTGAAATTGTACCAGGGATCATCAAATACTTAATAAAAACATCGTAGTTCTTACCCCAAATCCATTTCTAAACCTTGTATTTTTATGGATAGAAATAAATTATCTTTCCATTATGAAATACTTAATCGTTATCCTCATTGCAGGCATCAGCATTTCTGCAAATGCGCAATACACCGGTAAATGGAAACAACTCTTCAATGGCAAAAACCTTAGTGGCTGGAATGTTAAGATAAGCGGCCACGATTACAACGATAATTTCGGCAATACTTTTCGCGTGGAAGATGGATTACTTAAGGTAAAATATGACGCATACAACGATTCTTTTAAAAACCAGTTTGGCCATATCTTTTATAAAACGCCTTATTCTTATTATCTCATTGCAGTGGAATACAGGTTTGTAGATAAACAGGTAAAAGATGGCCCTGAATGGGCTTTTAAAAACAGCGGCATTATGATTCATTGTCAGCCGCCATCTACCATGTTAAAGAACCAGGATTTTCCTATCTCTGTTGAGGTGCAGTTATTGGGTGGCGATTCAACAGGTTCAAGGCCCACCTGCAATGTTTGCACACCGGGTACCAATATTGTAATGGATGGAAAATTAATTACCACACACTGCATCAATTCAACTTCGCCCACCTTTCGCGGAGATGAGTGGGTAAGGGCAGAAGTGCTGGTGCTGGGCGATTCTATTATAAAACATATCGTAAACGGCGATACTGTGCTCACTTACAACAAGCCGCAAATGGGCGGTGGTGTGGTGAGCAATTACGATCCCGCCGTTAAAAAAGACGGACAATTATTATCCTCCGGTTACATATCGCTGCAAAGCGAAAGCCATCCCATAGAATTCAGGAAAGTGGAAATTATGGACCTCTCAAAATACTACAGGAAAAAGCAATAAACTCCAGTGTTAGCAGCAGGGATTTTTAGTGTTTAACACACAGTAATTTTAAAAATTTTGAACTGGGCATTTGCTCTTTGAGCATCGCCTCTTGCGTCGCACTCTTGTACATTTGGATTATGAAGGAGCATTCAACAGCCCGTAAAATTTGTACAAGATTATCTATTCAAAAACGAAAACTAAAAGTATTGAACACTAAGTGCATTTTTTTGGAACAAGAATTTAATTCCTCTATTTTCGAGATAGGCATAATTTTCTCAAACGCAACTTTCACATAACAATGAGACAGAATGAAGAGGTATCAGATACATAAAGCCGCATTAGAATCTGACTATGACGCCACTTTAAAACTAATTAATTTAAAAGTGGATCTAAACGAATTAGATACTACTGGGCATACTCCTTTGCATTGGGCGGTATTTAGGGGTGATATTGATTTAGTCAAATTACTTCTTGAAGCAGGAGCGAATCCAAATATTTTATCTTCTGATGGAGTAACTCCAAAATGGAGAGCAAAGGATTTTAGGTTGGTTGAGATTGATAATTTATTAGAAAGTTTTGGAGGCAAAATCTTAACTAACGAAGAATTTGACAGAAATTCATTTTCAGTTTTTAATAAAATAATCGGACAACCACTCCCACAAGAAGATGCTGTAGAAGAAAGAGTCAAAAAAAATATAACTAAGAAAAAATGGTGGAGATTTTGGTGAAATATTGACTAACGAAAAGAAAAAAACTGCCGATATTGGTCTTGTAACCTCCACCATTCACTTCTATCTACGCTTCGATAGAAGTTCAATATATAATCCAACCGCACAAGAGCGCGACGCAACGAAGTTTAATTCATGGTCAATTGCCGGGTACATAAAATAATTGAAAGAGATTTTTGCCCTGTTTAATATATTGAGATAAATTTAGAGGATACAACGTAAGGCTTGCTTTTATAAATCATCAAACCAAAACATTATGCAAAGAAGATCATTCCTTAAAACCACTGCGGCTGCCTCTGCCTTTACTATTTTAAAGCCGGGTATTGTGTTTGGATACAAGGCAAATTCTGCCGTTCGTGTGGGCGTTATAGGCTGCGGTAACAGGGGTACTGCGGTTATCTCTTCTATGTCGGCAAATACCAATACCAACATTATCGCCATCGCCGATCTTTTTGATGATAAGCTGCAAAAAGCAGAAACGAATTTCAACCTGTTGAATGCCGCAAAATCTTTTCCGGCTTTGGCTAAAACGAATATTTACCAGGGTTCAAAAGCGTATCAAAAATTACTGGCAAACAAAGATGTGGATGCTGTGCTTATTTCTTCGCCTGCTTACAGCCATGTAGATTTTCTTGAAGCTGCGGTAGCCGCAGGCAAACATGTTTATTGCGAAAAACCTGTTGCACCTGATGTTGACGGCTGCAGAAGGGTAATGCAGATTGGTGAAAAAATAAACGGAAAACAAACTGTGGTGATCGGTTTTCAAATACGTTATGCGAGTGCTTATGTTGAAATGGTGAACCGTGTGCAGCGTGGCGATATTGGCGAACTGCTTACGGTGCAGTTGTATTATTTTTCATCGGGCACCCCAGTGGTTCCGGTTAAAAAAGATGCGCCTTACGATGAGCTGCGTATACGCAATCATTATTATTTCAGGGAAATGTCTGGTGATATTATTTTAGATCAGGCCATTCACATGCTCGATGTTTGCAACTGGGCTTTAAAAGGTCATCCTGTAAGCGCAGTGGGCAATGCCAACAGCAAAGGACGCCTCGATCTTGGTAATGCGAATAGTAACTTCCAGGTAATTTATCAATACCCCAACGATGTAAATGTAAGCATGCATTCCACAAAAGTTGGCCCGCAGTTTGGCGATGTGTGCTGCAAATTTATTGGCACCAAAGGCAGTGCTGAAGCGCATTACAGCGGTGGTGTATTTATCATCGGCGAAAACAAATGGGATTCTGGTATTGCAA
>JANXWM010000345.1 GCA_025351145.1 Chitinophagaceae bacterium | reverse complement strand
CCGCCATTGGTACATCGCCCCAAACACCTTTACCGCCTGCAATGATCTTTTTGGTAAGCTTCTCTACTGCACCATTATTTGCTTTATACTTTAGAGAAACAGCATAGTAAGCAGGGCCGATGGATTTTTTATAATCACCGTGACAAGACCTGCAATCACTTGCTGTTATAAGTTTTAACCCTTTTGAAACATTTAACGCCTCATCTGCCGTGCGGTGGCCTTGTACGATCTCGGCTTTATCAAAACCTTCAAGAAGGTAATCGATGTTAACTACCACCTGCGATGGTTTTATTTTACCATTAGCTGTAGAGCCATCTTCTTTATCCTTTACATCAACTTTGTAGTTGTATGTTTTGTTGGGAACATAAAATGACTTATTACTTTTACCAAGATCGAATGAAATAACGGGAGGCTCGTTGCCTGCTGTTAGTTCCATTGATTGTGTTGACACACCGCCCTTACTATCTTTTACGGTTAGTGTTGCTTTGTACACACCTGCCTTAGCAAATGTGAGTTTTGCATCTGGTTCATTAATTGTTTTCGTGTAGCCGTTTTTAGAAGTTACTTTCCATGAATAGGTTAGTGTATCTCCGTCTGCATCTTTTGTTCCTTTTGATGTGAGATCAACATTGAAAGGAAGAGAACCACTCATTTTGTCTGCGGCTATTTCAATGGAAGGGTTCCTGTTACCACCATTGTATTCAATACGTATCAATCTTGCATCGTCATTTGCAGTAAACCAACCAGAGCCATACTCAAGCATATATAAGTCACCATTATCGGCAAACTCCATATCCATCGGGTTGCTGAATTTGTAGCTTGGCATAAATCTTTCCATACCAACATAGTTGCCATCTTTATCCATTGTTACAGCCATGATCCAGCCGCGCATCCATTCATAGATCAATAATTTTCCATCATAATATTTTGGGAAGCTACGTGTAGCATTTTTAAATTCATCACTGTAAAAAACAGGGCCGGCCATTGCGGTTCTTCCCCCACTTCCAACCAGCGGAAACTCTTTTGACTCTCCATACGGATACCAGATAAATGCTTTTTGTGCAGGCGGCAATTCTTTAAGTCCTGTATTGTTAGGAGAAGTATTGATGGGTTTTTCGGGATCAAATTTTGGTCCTGTTTTATTGGCTGCAAAATCGAAATGATTGTATGCTTTGTTATCGCCAACAAAATATGGCCAGCCGAAATTACCTGCTTTTTTTGCCTGCCCTATTTCATCCTGTGCTGCCGGGCCTTTCAATGAATCAGGATCATTTGAATCGGGTCCTACTTCACCCCAATAAAGAAAACCAGATTCTTTATCTACAGAAATCCTGAATGGGTTCCTGTTACCCATTACAAAAATCTCAGGCCTTGTTTTGTCTTCACCTTTTGGAAAAAGATTGCCATCGGGAATAGTATAGGAGCCATCTGGCTGTGGCGTAATGCGTATAATCTTTCCGCGCAGATCGTTTGTGTTGGCAGCAGATTTTTGTGCATCCCACGGAAACCTTCCTTCGCGCTCATCAATAGGTGCATATGGAGTTGCTCTTGGGCTTGTATTATCTCCGGTTGACAGAAAGAGATTGCCTTTCCCGTCCCATGCAATGGAACCACCCGTATGGCAGCATTGCTCACGCTGCGTAGCAACTTCAAGAATTACTTTTTTGGAAGTAAGATCGAGCACATCACCTTTTAGTGTATAGCGTGTTAATATGTTCTGTGATTTTGCAGGGTCAGAATAATATAAATAGATCCAGTGATTAGTTGCAAAATTTGGATCTTTATTTAAGCCAAGTAATCCATCTTCTGCTTCTGATGTTTTACCATCTTTGTCTTTATATTTTGTGCTCACTGCAATAGTTGCAATGGTCTTCATTTGCTTTGTTTTCGTATTGAACAGCTTTACTGCACCATGTCTTTCAATAAATAAAATACGGCCATCATTCAGCACTGTTAATTCCATTGGCTCATTCAGTTTTTCAGCCAGTACCACTTTTGAAAAACGGTTTTCTTCCGGTTTTGCTTTTGAGTAATCCAATGCAGTTCCATTATCTCCACCCATTGCATAATGCAAACCCTGCCATAGATGCTTTAAGAAAAGCGGCTCTGTATATGTTTCATCTGTATGCCCCATGTTTGTATAAAAAGACCGGCCACCATCAAAATCATGATACCAGCTCATAGGATGGTCATCGCCGTTTTTACCGCCCTGGTAAGACTTTTCGTCAATCTTTACCAGCACATGTATAGATGGATCAATATTTTTAAAACTGTAAAATTCATCTGTACGTTCAAATGAATCAGGCATTCCTGCGGTAGCGAAACTGTTTTTATCCACTACATAATATTTTCCCTTCTGAATATTGTTGGGCATTGGGTGATTAAGAAACCATGCACCAACCAGTCTTCCATACCAGGGCCAGTCATATTCACAATCTGCTGCAGCATGAATACCAACATAACCGCCACCAGCTTGAATATATCTTTCAAACTCCGACTGCTGTGCGTCGTTCAATACATCTCCTGTTGTGCTCAAAAAAACAACAGCATCGTATTTCTTTAAATTGTTTGTGGTGAATTGCGTTGCATCATCTGTAAAGTCAATCGCAAAACTTTTCTCTGTTGCCATTTGTGCAAGCGCTTTCTTTCCTGCATCAATAGATGCATGGTGAAAGCCTTCCGTCTTTGAAAACACCAGCACCCGCTGCGTTTGAGCTTTAAGTGTATTGCCCGCAAAAAATATTGCGCATAAGGCAATCGTAAATGTGTAAACAGTTTTTACAACTGCATGTTTTGGTTGCATAATCGTTAATTTAGAAATGATGATCCTTTTTATATAAATAAATACTTTTTTGAGCCATAAGGCAGTATTTCAATTAAGCTTTTCTTGCGTCGCACTCTTGTACTGATGGTAATTCTATTCAGCAATGCCAGATCACAATAGCGGTCTGACGGCTTTGAGCCGTCTGACCGCTAATCCTTCATGTGCTCAATAAAATATAGAACGATGAAGTGATTGCGACGCAACGAAGATGACATAAAAAACCATAGCTGGTATTCAAAAAACTTATTATAAACAACAATACCTTACTTCAAATTTAGCCAGGTAAAATTGCTTTCATTTTTTTATAAATAAGTCCTGCTGCAAACTTTGGATTCAGCCTGTAAAGTCGATCCATAAATGCAGCATCGCTGCCAACCATCACACGATATTCATTCCGTTCCATTCCCTCGATTATGATCTCTGCTGCCTTTGCTGCTGACAATGTCTTCATTTGCTTCTGCCCTGTATTGGATTTTGTTGGCATATTCAATCCTGAATTTTTGGTGATATTGGTATTGACAGCTCCCGGAAAAACAACGGTAACTTTTACGTTCGTATTTGTAAGTTCAGAATGAAGTGCTTCCGTTAACAATTTCACTGCGGCTTTTGATGCGCCATACATTGACTGACCAGGCACCGGTAAAAAACCACCCATGCTTGAAATATTCATAATATGTGCTTCAGGACGTGTAAGCAGGTGTGGCAAAAAAGTTTTCGTCATGTAAAGCGTGCCATAAAAATTTACATTCATTACACGTTCTATTACATCGTAACCGAGTTCGTTCACCTTTATGAATGGCTGAATAATACCTGCGTTGTTGATGATGCCATCAACAAAGCCAAATGCAGCAACAGCATCATGCAACGACTTTTCAACAGCAGTTCTGTCAGTGATATTTACAACAAATGTTTTTAGTGAATCTTTTTTTGCTCCAGCCAATGCTACTGTTTCCTGCAAAGCATTTTCATTAATATCAATTGTTACAACCTTTGCGTCGCTTGCAAGAAGACGCAATACCAATTCGCGACCCATGCCACTGCCGCCCCCTGTTACAACAATTACTTTGTTTTTGACTTTCATTTTGGAAGGATAATTAAAACGATTCTTTTATCGTGTGTTAAGTGTATTGCTCTTTTATTTTCCTGCACTTTTAAACGTAATGAAGGTGATACTTGCAGAAGGCAATTCTACATTTCCTGCATTTACTTTTTTTCCTTTTATAGCAGGCAGCATATCATCATCACTCAATTTTAAATCTTGCCCGTTTAACTGTACACGGTCACTCTGCAAGTCATTTGAACTTAAAGTGTATTGCTCACCACCGGAAGGAATATTAATCGTTGCCGATGCTTTATTTGTATTAAGAACCAAAAGTGTTATACCATCATTACTTCCCTTCATGCTATGTGCAAATAAATAAATGCCCTGCGCTCCATTACCGGCTTCATACACTTTCGTTCCCATCAGTTTTGCCCATAAGAATGCCGCCCAGTAGTCAGGTTTGGGCAAATGCGTGTCCTGGTCAACAAGACTGTATTCACTTGCAGCAAGTGTATTGTGCATAACAACCTGCACACCATTTTTAGCTAAAGAACCAAGTTGGTATAAATAGCGAAAACAATCCAGATAAGTAGCAGCAAAAGGGTCTCCGCCTTGTGAAGCCTGTGCTGTTTCTGTAACCCATACAGGTTTACCGGGATTGTATTCATCCCGCAGCGTTATGTAATAATCAGCAACTACATCTGTTCTTTGTAACCATTCAGGATCGAGTGCATTTTCTGCCTGAATTGAAAACGGGCCACCCCGCATTACACGCATTGACATAGCTCCGTAATAATGATAAGAAAAAATATCAAAGAGTGGTTTGGGTTCGGGAGTCATCAAAGAATCTGTTATAATAAAGTGCTTCAGCATTCCAGCAAAGGACTGACCCGGAATTCCCTCCGCTGTCGATCCCGGACCAATTAGCAACATATCCGGAACTTCTTTTTTTGCCCACGCTTTGAAAACAGCAACATCTTTTGCAAAGTTCCGCCCATTATAATTTGTATCTACACCTCCCGCAACAGGTATAGTCGGTTCATTAAAAAGTTCTGCACCAGCAATATTTCCGCCGATGCTTTTGGTATAGTTTACAATTTTCTGTGCTTCCTTTGGTGTCCAG
>JANXWM010000333.1 GCA_025351145.1 Chitinophagaceae bacterium | reverse complement strand
AATATCAAACCAATAAGCGATGGTAGAATTGTAAGTAACCCAATTATTTTTATGTATAAAGGAAATGGGGCGTAAAAAGATATTAATATCATAGACGGCAACAAAAAATAAAATGAAGATGCCATAATATCAATACCAACTTTTAGTTGTTGAAAGTCCTTAGCCAGAAAAAATACACCCCACGCAATAGATAACAATGTATATCCTGCTGCAGCCATATCCCAACCTTCTCTTGCCAGTTTCATAGCGACTAAAATTGTTCCAGTAATAAAAATGGCATGTACAAATTTGAAAATAATTTCTCTACTTTCTTCATCAAATAAATTTGATGTAAGAGCAATTACACTACCAAGAAAAAAACATATAAATTGGGTGACAACAACTTGTTTGTCTGTTTTTTCATGATGGCTCATAAATATATTTTTAAGTAAAAATAATATAAGTAACGATTATTAAGTCAACAATTTAAGTTACTGGTCTTTATCAAGTTTTATGTGATTTGTGTTATTGAATAAGTGTTTAGTTAAACTTTTGGAAGTTAGTGTGAAGTAAATAGTAAGATATTTCAAAATATTGTGGGTTGTTGATGGTAATTGTTTTGCAGATGTTTAAGGTGCAGTTCGTAAGAATTCTGTCAGCCGGGGTGTGTGGGCTGTGCGTTGGCATTTTTAGCTCTTTGTAAGGTTGGCTTTGTGTCGGGGTCTTGTGTGCCTTGCAATGTGCTAAAAATAGCGTGGGGTCGTATCGGCAAAGTCATGCGAACTTGAATTTGAGTAGGATGTCGTTTAGGGTGACGTACAACACAAATATAGCCGACACAATTTAGTTTTTCCAATTTTCTTATATATTGAAAACCAAGACATTTCATTTCGCTTTTTGATATTACTTAGTGTCGCCAATCTCCCCCGCCGCTGTTGGGTGCCTGACCAAATAGCATTCGCTTCAATCTACGCTGCGATAAAGCTTCATATATAATCCAACCGTACAAGAGTGCGACGCAACAGACGATGATAAAAGAATTGCTGTTGGGTTCATAAAAAATAAATACAGCCCCACTTTTACAAACGGGGCTGTATTTAAAGTCTCCCTTTAGGGAGATTTAGAGGGCTTTATTTTTCGAATTTTAGCCAGTCAAATAAACACAAACCTTCACCTTTTATTTCACCCTCTTTTTTAAATACAAAATACAGGTCGTGTTTGCCTGCTATATCTGTAATGGTTGCGGTGGCTTGTTTAAATTTATTCCAGTCACCCGTTGGCTGGTAATTGAGTGTGCTTGCAACGGCACCTTTTGTTGAATCGATATGTATCTCAAGCATGGCAGCATTGTCTTTTGCTGCATAGTTATAAGTAACCTTTTTAATGTCTTTGAGGTCTATGCCTTTGAGCACGAAATAAGATTTGCTCTTTGTTACGCCGAGCATATTACCATAGTGTTCCATACCACTGATCATGTCTGCATCCTGTGCGGCGATCATTGGCTGGCGCAACACCATTTGCTGCATGCCTGTTAACGGAACAACGCCATTGCCATTGTCTGTATAAGCAGCAGATAACACATAAGTGCCACCTTGTTTACCTGCAACAGAGACAGCTCCTTTTGCAGGCAGGCTGTCTTGCGTTTGTTGCTGTTTAAGTGAGAGAATATATTTTACAATGGTACTTGCCTGGTCTTTGCTAAGCTGCGGATGCGCCGTCATGTAATGTGTGTTGCCCCAAACACCTGCGCCGCCGCTGATGATCTTATTGGCGAGTTTTGATATCACATCTGGTTTGGCTTCATAGCGGTTTGCAACATCTATGAAAGCCGGACCCAGAACAGCTTTATTTATCTGGTGACATGCTTTGCAATCAGCGGCCTGTATCATGTCTTTGGCGGGAGTGACCCATACACCTTGTCCGTTTACAGTTTTCCAGGTGCCTGCATCTTTTGGTACATACTCAAGCCTTACATTTATTTTCTGCGGGTCAATACTGGCATCTTCTTTATCTTTTACATCAACAGCATAATCGAGTGAGGCCGCATCAAAATAAAAAGAACTGTTGCCTGTTGTGTTGATGCTTACCTGCGGCAAAGTGTTGCCTGCTTTGATTTCTAAAGTATCTGTAGAGCTTAAGCCCGCAGGATCGGTTACCTTCAATGTTACTTTATATACGCCTTTGTTGGCAAAAGTATATTCAGGGTTTGCTTCTGTTGAACCCACTTTATTGCCTTCAAATGTCCATTCGTATTTTAGCTGGTCGTCTTCATCGTTATCAAAACTCTTGTCACTTTTGAAGGTTACTTTCAAAGGTGCCAAACCAATACTGTCATTTGCAGTGATCTTTGCAACAGGTGCACGGTTGCCATCATTATAATCAACCCTTACCAATCTTGCATCATCATTATCTGCGCCGTATACAGTGCCATATTCCAGTACATACATAATGCCATCGGGTGTTATGTCCATATCTATTGGTCTTCTGAAATCACCGGTTAAAGGCATGAAGGCTTCCATGCGTGTATAGTTTTCATTCTCATCAAAACGCAGAGCAAATACCCAGTTGCGCATCCAGTCGAAAACAAACAGGGAGTTATCGTAGTACGCAGGAATGCTGTTCTTTTTGGCAGTGCTTTTATTGTAGTGATAAAATGAACCAGCCATAGCTGCGCGGCCACCTTCACCAAGATCAGGAAACTCTTTATAAAAACCATAGGGATACCATATCATTGGTTTTGTTGGCGCTGGCAATTTTTTTATTCCCGTATTATTAACGGAGTTGTTTGTGGGGCCATTCACATCGAAAAGATCACCTACTGCTTTGGTGGCAAAATCAGAATCGTGGTATGCTTTGCTGTCTCCTACAAAATAAGGCCAGCCATAGTAGCCGGGTTTTTTTGCCTGGTTAAATTCATCATACCCTCTTGGCCCATGGCGTGAATCTTCGCCTGCATCCGGACCAACTTCACCCCAATACACCGTAGAAGTTTGCTGGTTTACTGACATGCGGTAAGGGTTCCTGCAACCCATCACAAATATCTCTGGTTTTGTATCCGCAGTGCCTTTTGCAAAAAGGTTTCCTTCGGGTATGGTATAGCTTCCATCAGCTTCTGGGTGAATGCGCAAAATCTTTCCACGCAGGTCATTGGCATTGGATGCGGAACGTTGTGCATCGAAAGTTTTTCTGCCCGCTCTTTCATCCAATGGTGCATAGCCATCCGATTCAAACGGAACTGTATTGTCACCAGTAGAGATGAAAAGATTTTTGTTCTTATCCCACGCCAATGAACCACCTGTGTGGGCACTTACTTCACCATCAATCGGCACCTGGATAATTATTTTTTCTGAAGCAAGATCCAATGAATCATCACCGATCATTTTGAACCGTGAAATATTCTGATGATAATTTTTATCGATCGGTGTGTAAAAGAAATAGATGAATTTATTGGTTTCAAAATCAGGATCAATGGTTAAGCCAAGTAAACCATTTCCCGACACTGTTTTTGTATCAAGCAACACAGGAAACTTGTGTACAAGCTTGGTGGTATTGGCCACAGGATTATATGCATAAAAATTACCGGAGCGCTCAATAATGTAAACCGTTTTATTTGCAGTAACAGCAATTTCCATCGGCTCATTCAAATCATTTGTAAGAATAGTTTTAGTAAACCTGTTTTCTTCAGGAGCCTTTACAGCATAAGCTTTGGAGTAGTCGAGCTTTGCCGTATCTGCACCCATCGCATATTTAATTCCACCTGCCAGGTGTTGTAAAAACAAAGGTTCACTGTAACTTTCTGTTGTATGGCCGCCACCGGTATAAAATGCACGTCCGCCGTCATAATCATGGTACCATGCAATAGGATGATCTTTACCGTTCTCGCCACCTTCATAACTGTCTTCATCAAGCTTTGCAACTACATTAAGATCTGCGTTAATGTTCTTATAATTGTACCATTCATCGGTGCGTTCCCATTTTGCCGGTAAGCCTTTCGTGGCAATAAAGCTTGTATCCGTAACCATAACAGTAGCCTTTCTTACATTGGGATTGCCGGGGTGGCTTTTAAAATAAGCGCCCACCAGTTTATTATACCATGCCCAGTTGTATTCCGCATCGGCTGCGGCGTGAATACCCATAAAGCCACCGCCTGCTTCTATATAACGCTGAAAGGCTACCTGCTCATCACTGTTAAGAATATTACCGGTTGTACTTAAAAAAATAACTGCCCTGTATTTCTTTAGATTATCGTCATTAAACACACTTGAATTTGAATCTACATCTACACTAAAATTATTTTCTTTACCAATCTTTTCAATAGCTGCAATACCTGCAGGAATAGACTCGTGGTGATAGCCTTTTGTTTTTACAAAGAGCAGCACTTTGGTTGTGTTTGAATCGGTTTTACAACCGCTAAAAAATAAGGCAGTCAACAGCAGGCAAGTACAGCAGGCAATCTTTCCCATGGAGATATATTTAAGGCGTTAAATAATTAAGCTGAAAGATATATAAAATGTTTGATTGACACTTATGCATGCTGCAACTTCTTAAAAGTCATTTGTGGCCGGGCTGTAGAAATACTATTAAGCTTTACTCCCCGCCGTGGCGGGGCACTTGTACAGAAGAAAACAAAGCATCAAGGCAAAGAGGCAATAGGCAAAGAG
>JANXWM010000323.1 GCA_025351145.1 Chitinophagaceae bacterium | reverse complement strand
TCAAAGTCCCGCAGGTATTCTTCTGGTATTAATATCTTTAATACCTCTTCATTAAATGATAATTGTTTCTTGTTCGGCATTACGCTAAGTTACTCTTAGCACCTCAAAGTATTAATTAGCCGAATTGTTGAAAGAATATCTGAACGTACAAGAGAGCGACGCAAGGATGCTTAATTCATATTCCTCAGCCAAGCTAAAAAAATGTATTATTTCATAAGTGCCTGTATATCGGGATCGTCTTCAATGTTGTGCATTTGCCTGAGTATCCATTGCGATTTCCAGGAAACAAAATGACTTTGCGGTTTTACAGAATAAACTTTTGGATTAGGCAAACAGGCAATGATTTGTGCGGCCTCGCTTCTTGTAAGATTTTTTGCAGATTTGTGGAAATATAACTGTGACGCGGCTTCTATGCCAAACACACCTTTACCCATTTCGATTACATTTAGGTACACTTCAAGTATACGCTGCTTGCCCCAGATCCATTCTGTAAGCTGTGTAAAATAAAATTCGGGGGCTTTGCGTATATAACGTGTTACGCCTTCGCCCTGCCACAAAAAAACATTTTTACTTGTTTGCTGGCTTATGGTACTTGCTCCTGTGCCTGCAACTTTGTTTTTCTTTTTGGGGTTACTTTGCAAACTCTTTTGAAGGGCCTCCCAATCGAACCCATTATGATCGGGGAACAACTGGTCTTCGCTTGCCATGGCAGCCAATTTTACATTGGGCGAAATTTCGTTCCAGCTTACATAATCCCTTTTTAAACCGTAACCATCAATTAAACTTCCTATTTGTGTTAGGGTGATTGGGGGCATTACCCATTTGCAAATCAACAGGTAAATAAACGATGAGATAAATGCAATTATTACAACGCGTTTTGTGTAGTGCCAGATTTTTTTGAGCATGTATTTTTTACTGATTACCGCCGAAAGATACTATGAAGAACTGCTAATGAGCAAAATTTGTAAATGGTATTTTTTGCCAACTACAAAATAGCTGCGGTGCGTTAAATGCATAATGGTACCTGCGACAAAAACACCGGCGGCAATACCAAGGTTTTTTATATTGTCTTTTCCAAAAACTGGGTCTTTAGATGAAGCAGTATTGATGATGTTTAGTGCCATATAACCACCACTGAGTATTTGCAAAAGCGATCCGTCTTTTATATATGAAAATCCTTCGTGCCCTTTAGGTAATGCATAAATATTTTTGATTGCAATCTTTATAGTATTAAGTACAAGCGTATCTGTAACCACCATGCCAAGAAAATTTATAGCCAGCTTTTCCTGTATAGGCACAATGGTAATTGAATCGGGCTGTAATTTTTTAATGTACCCGCTCATCCATTGCTTTGTATTGAGCTGAAAAGAAATAAAGGAACCGTTGAAATAACGTTCAACTGTATGATTGCCTTTTTTAAAAACCAGCAGGTCGCTTTGTGCTTTTGCTGTATGGAGAAAAGAAGCACAAAGAATAAACAGTATAATTTTTTGCATGCTGGTTGTTTATGTAAATAATTCTTTTTGACCAAACAGATGAACAGCTATGATGCTTTACTTGCGTCGCACTCTTGTGCTGAAGAATAAATTTCAGCAAAGCCACAAGAGTATAATAAAACCTTACAGCGATATAAATGATTCTCCAAACTGCTAAGGAAGCGTATGTGTATAAATACCCCAGAAAAGCGCAACACCAAAACCAATAAAAATAATTCCTGATATACGGTCAACAATATGGATGTTATGTGGGTTTAATTTTTCCCTTATTTTACCGGCAAGCATCACCTTTAGAGTGTCGGCAAGCAAAACGATCAGCAAACACACTGCAAATACTATTACCCTGTATTGCACCGGGTTTGGCTGTTGCTGCGCATCGGCAAGTATAGTTGCAGAGGCCGCAATCCAGAAAATGAGTACCCCGGGATTTAGCAGGTTCATAAAATAACCGGAAAAAAAAATCCCGACCATATCTTTTGTGCTCATGCTCCTGATAGAAACAGAGCCATCGTTGCGTACCGTTACTTTCTTTAAGAAAATATTGTAAATCCCCATGATGATGAGGAAAATACTGCCGGCGGTGCCAAGAATTACTTCATGGCTAAGCACAGATTGAAAGAGTGCTGTAAATAAATTGCATATCAAAACGCAGGTAATATCACTTGCAGATACACCTGCAATAAAAGCAAAGCCGCCTTTATGCCCATTACTAAGGCTTTGCTTAATAACAGAAAAAATAACCGGACCTACTGAAATACTCAGGAGTAATCCCAGAGCAAACCCTTTTGCCAGCGCTGCAACCATTAACCGGTAATTAAAATATGAATAAAAAAGCCGTTACGAAAATAAGTGGTTTATACGAATAAGGAAACACAGATTTGTTTTAATAAATACAATATTTGTTGCCCTTGTTTTATACAAAGCCGACAGATACTTTCACCAGCCTGAAAAACCAAAATCCGCGTTGATGCGTAGATGAAATGTGTATAAATTTAAATACAGGATAAACTTATTTCTGTTTAACTTGTCTTAAGTTTTAAGTGATGCAACAAAGCACTGAAATTAATTGTCTTAGAACTATAATCGTTTCGTTTATGGAACAACACCAGCAAGAACCGCCTGCGTACATAGAAAAAGTACAGCAACTAAATCAGGCAATTTTTTATTGCTACAATGAATCATCTGAGCGCATGCCTGTGAGCAGGGTTAGCGGGTTTACTTTTAAGGATGAGGGCACTTTACATTTCAATACAAACTATTTTCCTGTTACTGAAGATGCATGGAATATTTATGCGGCAGAACTTCATTTTTACAGGAAGGGTGCAACCGGCAGTTTAATACTTTATGGTGTGGCGGCAGTTGATCCGGAGCAATATGGGTTTATTCAGTTTTGTATAAAAGGTGCAACTTATTTTGAATATCCATCAATATCAGATAAAAGCTTTTTATCTTCTTTATTTAAGCCATACATTCATTTCTGCAGAAAGGGTTCAGAACTGTTACTGCATACTTTTAAAAGAAAATCTGCTGCTGACGGCTTTAATAAAATTTCGGCGAATGCCTGATGTGCCTGCATTATTTTGCTGCTTAATATTATGCAGTACAAGAGTGCAACGCAAGGATGTATCATTGAAATACTTCTGCCCGGTTCAAAAAAATTATCTCTTTTCAAATAACCACCATAACGGAACCCGCTTTTTTATTTTATAATTCGATGTAATATATTTTTGAATATGATCTATTGCTTCATCCACATCGTCGGTTAATAAAACAAGATTCATATCTTCTGGTGAAATGGTTCCCTGCTCTGCCATAAAATTGATATTTTCCATTAAGGTTTTAAAATAACTTTTACCATACAACACTACAGGAAACTGTGTTACCATTTTTGTTTGTATAAGCGTAAGTATTTCATAAAATTCATCCATGGTGCCAAAGCCGCCGGGCATAATGATGAATGCGTAGGAGTATTTTATAAGTATTGTTTTACGCACAAAAAAGTAATCAAAGGTTACTGATTTGTGTATATAAGGATTTTCTTTTTGTTCGTGCGGCAGCACAATATTGCAGCCTATTGATTGTCCGCCATTTTCAAAAGCACCGCGGTTGGCAGCTTCCATAATTCCGGGGCCGCCACCGGTAATAGTGGTAAAACCCAGTTGTGCTATATGCTTTCCAAATTCACGAGCGGCTATATAATATGGATGGTCTTCTTTAAACCTCGCCGAGCCAAAGACTGTAATGCAGGGTCCTACAAAGTGCAATGCCCTTATGCCATTAATAAATTGCCAGCATACTTTAAGTACAAATTTAAATTCGTAACTGCGGCTTTTAGGGCCATCAAGATAGATGTGCTTTCTTGCAGGGATTATTCTTTGCGGGGTGCTCATAATATTCTTAAGAAAGTTTAAAGTTCGCGAATCGTGTTGTGCAATGTAATTTATATTGCAGTAAATTAATTTGCCATGCGTATTATTTCGTACAATGTTAATGGTTTGCGTGCTGCTATAAAAAAAGGATTGATTGAATGGCTTAAAACAGATCCGGCAGATATTATTTGCCTTCAGGAAATAAAAGCAGAAAAAGAAAATATAGATGTTGCATTGATCGAAGACCTGGGTTACGAAACATACTGGTTTTCTGCACAAAAGAAAGGATACAGCGGAGTAGCAATTTTTACCAAAATAAAGATCGACAATATTGTTTACGGCAGTAAAATTGAACAAAGTGATTTTGAAGGCAGGGTAATACGTGCCGATTTTGGCGATATTAGTTTAATCAATGCCTATTACCCGTCCGGCACAAGCGGCGAGGGGCGGCAAACTTATAAATACAAATGGCTCGATGAATTTCTGGATTACCTTAATGAGTTAAAGAAAACAAGAAAGCATTTGATCATTTGCGGCGATTACAATATTGCACACAAAGCACTTGATATACACGACCCAAAAGGCAACAAAAATTCATCGGGTTTTTTGCCGGAAGAAAGGGCATGGATGGATAAGTTTTTGGCGAATGGATTTGTAGATACTTTTCGCACCATTCATCCCGATGAACCCCATTGCTATAGTTGGTGGAGCCAGCGTTTTCCCAGTGTGCGTTTGCAAAACAAAGGCTGGAGAATAGACTATATCTGCATTACAGAAGATTTAAAAGATAAGCTTACGGATGCAAAAATTTATCCTGATGTAAAGCAAAGCGATCATTGCCCCATATATGCAGCGTTTAAATTGTAATAACTAAATTCAATTTTTTGAACCAGGCTACAAAACTTAATTCATCGTCCCTTGCGTCGCACACTTG
>JANXWM010000214.1 GCA_025351145.1 Chitinophagaceae bacterium | reverse complement strand
GAGGATACATTGCGACGAAGGAGGTATGCAAACCTTATCACTTGGCTGCAAATTTCGGGTGAGCATACGATTCAAGGAAGCCGCACACCGAACAACGGAAGGTACCCACTGGAACGCACTTTCCCGCCGGAGCTGGGACACCCGTACCAAAAAACCGGCTGAACCAGCTGGCCTTACCCGGTGCTCCCTCGACCCAGTTGCTAACGCGACGCCTGTCGTCCCCGATCAAGTCGCTAATCCACCCCTGCACCATCAAGCCGTTACACTTAGGGCATTGAATCGATTCTGTATTCATGCTAAATCCTTCGGAGAAGGAATTGGAAGAAGTTGTCATATGTTGAATATATTATTCTACTGCCAATATCTGCATTAAGGCAAATTTACATTGTTTCAATCATCCTCGCAATGTGCCTGCCTTTACACATATGCTCCTGCCTTTGTTGGTCGCTGACCAACAACTATTCACTTCAATCTTTACGCTTTTCCCGTTGGAGTATTATCATTTTAACCGACTGTGAAAATCTAATCTTAGTCTAACCAAAGAAGTGCAATGCCGTCATGCTGAACTTGTTTCAGCATCTCCTGGTAAAATATTCATTATGCATTTCAGGAGACCCTGAAATAAATTCAGGGAGACGAAACGATCAATTTACGCACCGGTAAAAGCTCCATATATAATCCAACCGTACAAGAGTGCGACGCAAGTAAAGCCGCTCAATGATACTTTGCCTGGCTCAAAAAAATGCATAAAAAAAGCCTTCACTGTTATAAAAAAAGCAAAGGCTTTTAAGTTTAAAATTTGCACTTATTCTATTAGTAGTTTTTCTACTTCTTTTATGGTATCGCTTTGTATACTTATATAGTAAGCGCCGTTGGCAATACCTGCTGGCAATGATATAGAATAACTGACTGTGCCTGCCTGGTGCTCAATTTTTTTCTGTATTATTTTTTGCCCTGCATTGTTGTACAGTATTACATTATAAATGCCCGCCTGCATATTATTAAACGCCACCATTACCTGTGAGCCTGTTACGGGGTTGGGATACACATTTATACCTGTTCTTGTCTTGCTTAGAGTTACTAAGGCTATTTTGCTGTATATTATTTTGCCGTCTTTATCTATCGCTTTTATACGGTAATAATTGCTGGCTTCTAATGGCTTTTGATCGACCAGTATATAATCCTTACTCTGTGCCTCATTTGCTGCAGCAGGCAGGGTTCCTATTGTTTTAAAGTTGGATGCGTTCGCTGATCTTTCCACCTCATAAGCAGCAACATTATTTTCGTTAAGGCTTGTCCAGTCTATCTTAACCGTATTACCAATTTGATATGCTTTAAGATTTACAAGCGTAACAGGAAGAATAATATTTTGTGTATTGGTAATGGAAAAAGGAGAGAAAGAATTGATACCATTAGCAATTCCATCATTATCTGTACTTACCCCTTTTGTGTAAAGGGCATATAATTCTGTTCCATAACTGTATCCCGAAATTCTGTTTAATATATCCGATCCGTTAGAATTATTTTGAAAGAGGGCACCAAGTTTATGAATAAGATGTATATCACCATAGTCGAAGCCATATTCAACCTCATCCTGGGAAATTCCATATTTCGCCATGTCTTGCTTAATGAAAAATAATTTCATTGATAGGGCACTACCACCAATTACACTTTCCTTAACATGCCATATACGTTCTACAACAGCTTTTGGAGTATTACCTATATCGCCTTTTGCAAGGGTAACTGTAAAATTATCTACGGTACCAAAATTCTGTAAAGTCATGCGGTTAGGGGTACCTCTATAATCAATTCCAACAGGGAACCATGTTTCAGTTGCGCCCACATTATTTACACGGAAACCGGTATTGCCACTGGTATCTGATAAAGCAGTACCGCTGGCATCGCAAAGCGCTATAAAACTCGATTTTACTACTGAGCTATCGGTATTATAACTGAAAGGTATATTCGGTGCTGTTAAACTACCGCCGCTGTTGTTCCAGGAGAATAAATTATTTCCCGTTACAAAAACCCCATTGGTTAAACTGAGATTATAGTTCACTGTTATATTCTTATTAAGATTAACCGTTCCGGTTGTTTTATTTATTTTAAGATTGTAAAATAATTCTGTGGAGTTTACAGAGTTTATTGTTTGAGTAGCAGTTCCACTAAAGGTAACGGAACCTGTGCCGCATTTAAATCCATTGCCTGACGCGCTAAGGTTATTCCAATTACCCTGCACTTCCAATTTGCCCCCGTTTGTCATGTGTACACTGCCATTATTTTGCATAACAGCATCCCCGGTAACCAGCAATGAATCGTTTGCTGAAATAAGGCTTAATGTGTTATTATCGACAGTTAGTTTTTTGCATTTTGCAATGCCTCCGAAAGATGGAGCAAAGGATGAGGTTGCAGCAATTTGAGGTGAATTCAATGCTGCGGTATTTGGAATTGTAACATTAACTAAAGACGTAGGAGTTTTGCCATCGGCCCAGTTACGGCAGTCAAACCAATCAGTATTTACCGCTCCGGTCCATACACCTGCGGAGCCTGTGGGTACAGTAACTGTTGAACTTCCAGAAAGATCTGCAAATATAGAGGCACAAGTACCATTTGTTAAGTTGCTTACGGTATATGTAGTGGTTATTAAAGGATTAACATTTACTGTTATTGTTGGCGCAGATCCACTAAACAAAGTACCATTCGATAATGTTCCGGATATTATTCCTGAGCCGGTAACAGATATAGTTATTGTTGCCTGTGCACAATTGCCCATTATTTGCGACCCGCTAAGCGAAGAAGCAGGTCTTGGGTTTGTTGTAATTACAGAACTTGATGACATATTGCTTGTACAGCTTGTAGAGGCATTTGTAGCCACAATCGTATAAGTCCCGGAAGAGGTTTGATTACCGAAGCTTATTGCTGAACCTGTACCCGCCAAAGCACTTCCAACAGTTGAAGCTCCATTGTATAATTGATAATTAATCCCTGATTGAGAACCGGATAAGCCCACAGCAACACCGCTGCCACCGGAACAATAACTTCCGCCACCTGTAGCTGAAAACGCGGTGGGTAATGCATTTATGGAGATTACCGCAGTTGAAGTCATATTATTCGTGCAGCTTGTAGATGCATTTGTAGCCACAATCGTATAAGTTCCGGAAGAGGTTTGATTACCGAAGCTTATTGCTGAACCTGTACCTGCCAAAGCACTTCCAACGGTTTATGCTCCATTGTATAATTGATAATTAATCC
>JANXWM010000211.1 GCA_025351145.1 Chitinophagaceae bacterium | reverse complement strand
TTGCTTGCAATGAAGAGTTACGATAAAGCCATCCGCATTTATCCATCCGCTGATGCATTACTCAGCATCGCCAATTTGTATGCAGAGAAAAAGAATGAAACGGCAGTTATTTTAAGCAAACAGGTAAAAGATCAAAGGCTGGGCCGCGATTATGATGCCCACTGCGCCTTTATTGAAGGTGTTTATTATGCAAGAACAGGCAATCAAAAAAATGCATTGCAATCTTTCGATGAATGTATTGCCAACAACTACACTTATATGGAAGCGTACATTGAAAAAGGTTTAGTGTACTTCGATCATAAGCAGTACAATGAAGCATTAACTGTTTTCCGTTTTGCTTCCAGCGTAAATGCGCTTGATGCTGATCCTTATTACTGGCAGGGCCGCTGTTACGAAATGATGAATGTAAAAGACAGCGCCATTCTTCGTTTTAAGCAATCGCTTAGCCTTGATAAAAATTCGAAAGAAATAAAAGAAGCGTTGAAACGGCTTGGAGCGGAATGAGCAATGGAATGTGCTGAATAGCATTAATACAGTACAAGAGTGCGACGCAACCAAAGATTCCTGATGGTTCCTAAGCTGGGTAAAAAAAATTAAGCGATCAATAAAAAATTCAAACGACAAACATGCCAATAATTGCCCCGTCTTTTTTAGCAAGTAATTTTTTAAAGCTGCAGGAAGAATGTGATATGGTGAACAGCAGTGAAGCAGAATGGTTTCACCTTGATGTAATGGACGGTGTTTTTGTACCAAACATCAGTTATGGCCTGCCTGTTATTGAGCATATACGCACCACTACAACTAAAGTTTGTGATGTGCATTTGATGATCGTAGAACCGGGCAAATATACAGCTGATTTTAAAAAAGCCGGTGCCGATGTTTTATCCGTTCATATTGAGGCATGCCCAAGCCTGCATCGCAATATTCAGCAGATAAAAGAATTGGGTATGAAGGCCGGTGTGGCAGTTAACCCGCACACACCGGTAAGTTTGCTCTGCGATATTTTACACGAAGTAGATGTGGTAAATTTAATGAGCGTTAACCCCGGCTTTGGCGGACAAAAATTTATTCCCTACACCTTGCACAAGATCCGCGAACTAAGACAAATGATCGCGGAAAGAAACTTGAATGTGCTGATAGAAATTGATGGCGGCGTAACGCTGGATAATGCTGCATCAATCGTTGCAGCAGGCGCAGATGTACTGGTAGCAGGCAGTTCAGTGTTTAAAGCAAAAGACCCATTGATAGCAATAAAAATGCTGAAAGCTTTATAAAATATTTTTTTGAACCCGGCTTTCAGTTTTTCATGGCATCACCTGTTGCGTCGCACTCTTGTACTTTCGGGACACCAAGGAGCTATTATTTTAGTACAGATAATTGAATTAAAGACTTTTGTAATAATTCAAATTGGCTTGTAATAAAGTAAAGTTTCCATAAATAAAATTGCTATCGCAAACAGCAACGTTAATATAGAAATAAGCGTTGCGCCTTTTTTATTTCCTTTATAAAGTTTATATCCGAGCAACGATAAAAAGAATATAAATATGATCATTAAAATGCAACAGTATGATACTGCTTGCTCTTCTGTAAGCCAGGATATTTGAGAAAAAAAGTGTATTGCTTTGTGCTTCTTTTGATTACTTCATTAAGATTAAGGCTAATAAAATAAATGCAAACGAAAGATGATAAAAATATAAGAAAATAATAGGCAATTTTTTTTAATAAAGCATTCATGTTTGTTAGTTTCAAGCGTGAATCTGTATCGAATTTATTTTAAGAACAATTTTCTAGCTGAACAATTCAGCGGCAATACCATCAGCAAATAATTTGCCTTTAGAAGTAAGGGTAAGCTGATTGTCTTTTTCAATCATCCTTTCATCAGCAATATATTTCTTCGACGCAAGCAAAATATTTTGCATTGCAACTACTCCCCACTTTTCCTTTACGTTCATTAAGGAAAGCCCTTCCATGGTTCTTAAAGAAGTCATGATATACTCATTGAGTTTCTGTGTGGCGGTAAGTTCTTCTTTTTCGTAAGGCACTATATTTTGTTCAATGCTTTTTAAATACAAAGCGTTGTTGGCAATATTCCATTGCCTGCTTGTGCCGTTAAACGAATGTGCCGAAGGCCCTAAACCCAAATAAGGCTTGCCCTGCCAGTAACTGCTGTTGTGTTTGCTTCTAAAACCGGGCTTTGCAAAGTTGGAAATTTCGTAATGTTCATAGCCGGCTTGTTCCGTCCATTGCATCAGTAATTCAAACTGGCGGCTTTGTGTATCGAGGTTTACATTTTCTATTTTATGCTGCGCAATCATTTTCTCCAATACTGTTTTTAACTCGACCGTAAGTGCATAACAGGATAGGTGCGGAATATTCAGCGATAAAGCTGTTTCAAAATTCTGTCTCCACTTTTTGTCGGTTAAAGTTGGGGTGCCGTAAATAAGATCAATAGTTATATTATTGAAACCTGCTGACTGCGCCAGTTGTATGCTTTGCAAAGCCTGCTGGCTGTTGTGTGCACGGTTCATCCATTGCAGGTCTTCTTCAAAAAAAGACTGTACGCCAATGCTTAAACGGTTAATGCCAGCAGTTTTCCACTCAGCGAGTTTTTGTTCGGTAATATCGTCAGGGTTTGCTTCTAAGGTAATTTCGGCACCTGGTTCAATTGAAAATAATTCGTGCAGTTTACTAAGCAATAACTGCAAATCTTCCGTTGAAATTAAAGAAGGTGTACCTCCGCCAAAATAAATAGTGCTTACCTGTTCGTTTATATAGTCGCAGCGAAGTACGGCTTCATGGGTTATTGCTTTCATCATCTCACCTGTTTGCTTTACAGAAGTAGAGAAATGAAAGTTGCAGTAGTGGCAAGCCTTTTTGCAAAACGGGACGTGTAGATAAATTCCGGCCATTGTTAGATAGTAAACTTTAAACTGTTGTATGAGTGCGGCAATTCAAATACCAGTATTCAGTGCTTGGGACAAAGATACCTGTAATATCAAAACATCTTACTGCAACATATGATG
Source organism: Chitinophagaceae bacterium (assembly GCA_025351145.1). GTDB lineage: Bacteria > Bacteroidota > Bacteroidia > Chitinophagales > Chitinophagaceae > Limnovirga. Next base: position 479 of record JANXWM010000211.1, on the reverse strand, counting down.
TAACTGATTACAACGTGATGACAAGCACAAAAACTCTTTGATAACGGGGTAAATGGAGCATCCCTCCTTGCCCTTGCAAGAGAATCAGAAGAGGAAATTAAAAAAGAACTCGAAGAGATGAAATTGAGCCGAGGAGCCATTTATCCTCTCGTAAAAGGCATCAAAGAGCTTAGAGGTAAATTATCTGTTTTTTTCTATTCGTCGTATTTCTTTTTCCCGCTTTCCCTTTTGTCTTGTTCTTATATTCGAACATCCCTTATAATCGGTGCTTATTCGAAGGGAATACTGTTTCAGAAAAGCACCTTGTTCTCTTCTTTCTCCTTTATTTTTTCTATTTGTATTTCTTTTTTTTCTGCTTTCTCAACTTGGAGAGCTTCTTCATTCTCTTCCCTCTTCTAAAAACTATTCATCTTTCTAACTCTTTCTTTTCAAGGTGGATGGCAGAGGAACCTCATTGCTAAGGGAATTGAACCAAACCC